>CAZLOP010000047.1:4076-8936 GCA_964561205.1 uncultured Clostridium sp.
AAAAAATAATCAAGATAACTGTCTATAGTTTCAAAGGAACTTGTTTCTTCTAATAATTCAAGATTTTTATCTAAAATAGATTTTAATTTTTTAACTCTTTCCTTATCCTTGTCTTTTTCTTCGATTTGTTTAAATTCTTCCTTTAGTTTCTCACATCCTTTTTTAACTGCGTCATCAGTAAGTATTATTTCTTTTGCTGGAAATATTTCTATTCTTTTAACTTTTTCAATACTTCTTTGTGATTCTACATTAAATGTCCTTATTGATTCTACTTCATCACCAAACAGTTCAATTCGGTAAGGATAGGTTGAACAAGTAGGAAATACATCTAAAATTCCACCTCTTACAGCAAATTGTCCCTTTCCTTCTACCCTGTTAACTCTTTCATAACCACATTGAACTAGTTTAGAAGTAACAATTCTAAAATCAATTTCCAAACCTTCTTTAATTTTTATATTGTAATCTGCAAATAATTTTTTAGGTGTGTACTTTGAAGCAAATGAGTCAACTGATGTTACTATTATTTTTTTATTTTTCTTTAAAATTTCATTTATTACTTTTAATCTTGCCCATCTTAAATCACCTGAGATAGCATCTATATTATAAAAAACCACTTCTTTTGCCGGGAAATAGTAAACATCATTTGTGTAAAAAAGCAGGTCTTCATAAATATTTTTAGCATCAATATCACTTTGAGTTACTACTACTATAGATTTTTCTGTATTTTCTAATATTCCAGAAATTAAATATCCTCTGCCAGATTCTGAAATACCATTTACTTCAACAGGATATTTTTTACCTTTAATACAATTCAATACATTATTAAATTCAACACTATTTTCTAAAGGCTCCAATAATCCCTTCAATCTCATACTCTGCACCATCCTTAAATACTTATATTGCTTTAAATCCGTTAAATTTGTTCATTGCCTCTTTTAAATCATCTTTTATAATTTCTTCTGTAGCTTTAACAGCTGCATCTACACTTTTATTTAATACTTCTATTTCTTCTTTTGAGAATTTACCCAGAACATATTTTACTAATTCTACATTTGGTTGTCCTACGCCTACTTTTATTCTTGGAAAAATATCTGTACCTAAATTAGCTATTATACTTTTTACTCCATTATGCCCACCTGCACTTCCTTTTTCTCTTAGACGTAATCTTCCTATATCAAGACTTATATCATCATATATAACTATTATATCTTCACTGCTTAACTTATAAAAATTAACAGCTTCACGTACACTTTCACCACTTAAGTTCATATATGTAGTAGGTTTTAATAAAATTACTTTTTCATTTGCAATAACTCCCTCTCCATATAACCCTTTAAATTTTTGCCTATTTATTTCAATATTATACTCTTTACTTATGGTATCAATAACTTTAAATCCTGCATTATGTCTTGTATTTTCATATTCTGATCCTGGATTCCCAAGACCTACTATTAACTTCATATATTCTTTTCTCCTTTATTTTATATTCATCTGCTTTACCTCAAATTTATAGCCTACACCCCAAACAGTTTCAATCTGCCAATCGCTGCCACCTCTTATTTTTTCTCTTATTCTTTTTATGTGAACATCAACAGTTCTTGAATCACCAGAATAATCATATCCCCATACTTCACATAACAACTGCTCTCTTGTAAAAACTTTATTGTTATTCTTTGCTAGATAATATAATAACTCAAACTCTTTAGGCGGCATTTTTACATCAACATTATTAAATTTCACTTCATATGAAACAGAATCTATTATTAAGTTGTTTAATTTTATTATAGTTTGTTTTTCTTCTGATTTTTCATTAGAATATCTTCTTAAAACTGCTTTTATTCTGGCAATTAACTCTTTGGGCTCAAATGGTTTAACTATATAATCATCAGCACCAAGTTCAAGAGCCATCACTTTATCAAATGTATCTCCTTTACCTGTCAGCATTATTACTGGAACAATCCCTTCATTTCTTATCCATTTTAAAACACTAATACCATCAATACCTGGGATTATCACATCCAAAAGAACAAGATCAGGATGAAATTGTCCAAAAAATCTTTTAGCTTTTATTCCATCTGAAGCTATTTTTGTTTCATATCCAGAATTTTTTAAATACATATTTAAAATTTGACTAATATCATCGTCATCATCAACAATTAAAATTTTATGAGATGCACTATTCATTAAGTCACGCTCCTTGTTATAATATCAATTATAAAAAGCCTCTATAGCATATAAGCCATAGAGGAGACCTTTAATTTATATTATTTTCTACATTCAAATAACTTACTTATAGGCTGGTCATCATATATTCTTCTTATTGCTTCTGCAAATAACGGTGCAACTGATATAGATGTAATCTTTTTATCATTGTTATCTTCTTTTAGTGGAATTGTATTTAACATTACTAATTCTTCTATTGCAGAAGTATTTATTCTTTCCATTGCTGGTCCTGACAACACACCATGTGTACAACAAGCATAAACATTTTTTGCTCCTAAATCTTTTAAAGCATTAGCAGCATTTGTTATTGTTCCTGCCGTATCAATCATATCATCAAATAGTATACATTTCTTACCTTTTACATCTCCAATTATGTTCATTATTTCGCAAACATTTGCTCTTGGTCTTCTTTTATCAATAATAGCTATTGGTGCATGTAAATTATCAGCAAACTTTCTCGCACGCGTAACACTTCCTAAATCAGGTGATACAACCACTATTTCTTCATCATCAATAAGACCTTTATTTATATAATGTTCTGCAAGTATTGGTGATCCAAGTAAATGATCAACCGGAATATTAAAATATCCTTGTATCTGAGCTGCATGTAAATCCATCGTTAACACTCTGTCTGCTCCTGCTGTTGTTAACAAATCAGCTACAAGCTTAGCTGTTATTGGATCTCTTGATTTTGCTTTTCTGTCTTGACGAGCATATCCATAATAAGGTATAACTGCCGTTATTCTTCCTGCGGATGCTCTCTTAAATGCATCCATCATAATTAGTAATTCCATAAGATTATTATTTACAGGACAGCATGTTGACTGTACTATAAATACATCCATGCCTCTTACTGTTTCATCTATATCTACTGATATTTCTCCATCACTAAAAGTAGATACTTTAGATTTCCCTATCTCTACATTAAGAAGATTGGCTATTTCTGCAGCTAATTCAGGGTGTGAATTTCCAGTGAAAATTTTAATATTCTTTGCGTGTGCTATCATTTTGCAGATTTCCTCCTCTAAATAAATGTATTAAATTATTTTTTTAATAATCCTCTCTTTTCAACCCATCCAGTAATATTTCTTTGTTTTGCTCTTGCTACTGCAAGATCACCTTCATGAACCTCATTTGTTATTGTTGAACCAGCAGCAATGTATGCGTTATCTCCAACTTTAACTGGTGAAACTAAATTAGTATTACATCCAATAAAGCTGTTGTCTCCGATTGTTGTTTTATGTTTAACTTTTCCATCATAATTAACAACTACAGTTCCACATCCAAAATTACATCCAGATCCAACTTCTGCATCTCCAATATAAGTTAAGTGGGATACCTTTGTACCATCACCAATGCTTGATTTCTTAATTTCAACGAAATCTCCTATACGTGTGCTCTTTCCTATTATACTTTCTGGACGTATATACGCAAAAGGTCCAACAGTGGTATTATCACCAATTTTGCTTTCTAATATTACTGAAGACTGAATATCAACATTTTCACCAATTATACTATCCTTTATTCTAGAGTTTTGATATAAAAGACAATTATCTCCTATTACTGTTTTTCCTTCAAGAATATTGTTAGGATATATTATTGTATCTTTTCCTATTTCAACATCTGCTCCAATATAAGTTGTTTTTGGATCAATTAATGTAACTCCATTTTCCATATGTTTTAAATTAATTCTTTTTCTTAAAATTTCTTCTGCTTCTGCTAACTGTACTCTTGAATTAACTCCTATAGTTTCTTCAATGTCAGTAACAACAGCACCTACAGTTTTACCTTCAGCTTTAAATATTCCAATAACATCAGTTAAATAATACTCTCCCTGATTATTATCATTATTAATCTTTTCTAATGCGTCAACTAATAATTCAATATCAAAACAATATATAGCTGAATTCATTTCTTTTATTTTTAATTCTTCTTCATTACAGTCTTTATGTTCAACAATTTTCAAAACATTATTGCTTTCATCTCTTACAATTCTTCCATATCCAGTAGGATCATCTACCATTGCAGTTAATATTGTAGCTGCATTTTTATTCTCAATATGAGAATTAATAAGTTTTTCAATTGTATCCTGCTGAATTAGTGGTGTATCTCCACATAATACTGCAACTACTCCGTTCTTATTTTCTAAAAAGTTTTTTGCACATTTAACTGCATGACCTGTGCCTAATTGTTCAGTCTGGATAGAATACTCAACACCTGTATCTTTAGTATTTTCTTTTACAAGTTCAGCACCTTTTCCAATAATTAAATCTATATCATCTATTCCTGCCTTTTTTACTGTATCTATAACATGTTTAACCATTTCTTTACCGCATACTTTATGTAATACTTTGGGTAAATCTGATTTTATTCTTTTTCCTTGTCCTGCTGCTAAAATTAAAGCATATTTATTCACTATACACACCTCTTCAAAATAGGTTTATTAACCAATAATTTTAATTATTACAACAATAATTATATTATTTCACTCTGTATTTTACAATGTACATTTATAATTAAGTCGTTAATATATTGCAAAATTGTATTTATATAAAAATTAATTAAAAAAATAAAAGGAAGTAAAACTCCCTCCTATTTTAATTCTAAGATATTTTTAGTTTCTATTCTTCTGCATTT
>CAZLOP010000048.1:0-8801 GCA_964561205.1 uncultured Clostridium sp.
GCCATAGAAGAAAGTGATGTTATTGTTGGATATGTAAAATATATAGATATGATAAGAAATCTCATTTGCGGAAAAGAAATAATAAGTACAGGAATGATGGGAGAAGAAGAGCGATGTAGAAAAGCTCTTGATATTTCTAAGGAAAAAAACGTAGCTATAATAAGCACTGGAGATTCAGGAATATACGGAATGGCTGGTCTTATTTTAGAAATGAGCAATTATGAAAATATTGAAATAATTCCAGGAATAACTGCATCAAGTTCAGCTGGATCTGTACTTGGTGCACCTTTAATGCATGATAACTGTAATATAAGTCTTAGCGATTTAATGACTCCTTATGAAGAAATAAAAAAGAGAGTAAGACTTGCAGCAGAAGGGGATTTTATAATATCTTTATATAACCCCAAAAGTAAAGGGAGACCTGACTATTTAAAAGAATGTGTTGAAATAATAAAGGAATATAGAAAAGGAAATACACCTGTGGCAGTAGTAAAGAATGCTTTGAGAGACGGGCAGTATAGTAAATGTTACACTCTTGATACATTTAGTGATAAAAATGTTGATATGATGAGTATTGTTGTAATAGGAAATTCAAAAAGCTTCTATAAAAATAATTACTTTATAACACCAAGAGGATATGGCAATAAAAAGAGAGTTTAATAAGTTAAGAATTAATTATTAAGTTATAAAGAAGGAATTACAATGATTGGATTTATATTAGGCACTTCTGAGGGAAGAAAGATATTGGAACTCATAAATAAATATACAGATGAAATAGCAGTAACAACTGCTACATCATATGGAGGAGAACTTTTAAAGCAGTATAAATTAAAAGAATTAAACACAAAACCACTTAATAAGGAAGAAATGACAGAATGGATAAAAAAATATAAAATTCATATTATTGTTGATGCATCACATCCTTATGCGGCAGAAGTAACAAAGAATGTAATGGATATTGCAAAAGAACTGAATATTAAATACATAAGATATGAAAGACGTGGAGTATTAGAAAATTTAACTGGTGATAATATTATAAAAGCTGAGGATTATGATCAAGTAATTAAAGAAATAAAAAAAATAGATGGTAATATAATGAATACTACAGGAGGAAATAATGTAGGAAAATTCATTAATATTGATTTTAAGCATAGAATAATTCATAGAATTCTTCCATCAGCAGCAGTCCTTAATAAAATTATTGGTCTTGGCGTAAAAATTAAAGATATAGTCGCACTTCAGGGACCTGTAAAATATGAACTTGAATGTGCATTTATAAAGCAGTTTGATATTAAAGCTATTATTACAAAAGATAGCGGAATAGCAGGTGGCGCATTAGAAAAATTTAGAGCAGCACAGGAAAACAACATAAAAATAATAATAATTAAGAAGCCTGAATTTCATTATGATAAAGTTTTTTATGATGAAGAAAGTCTTGTAGAATTTTTAAAAACAGATAAATAACAACATAAACTATTAATTCTTAACTATAAAAATGGCGGTGGGGCAGAAAATGAATAATGATTTAAAAAATATTATAGATGGAATAGAAGATCTTAATAAAGATGCAATAAAAGCGGCATATGAAAGAATGGAATCTTTAGCAAAACCACTAAAGAGCCTTGGTATATTAGAAGAAATAGCAATAAAGCTGTCTGGAATTACAGGAAAGGTTAAAAATCATTTAAATAAGAGAACTGTAATTATAATGTGTTCAGATAATGGAGTAGTTGAAGAAGGTGTTGCTTCATCACCACAAAGTGTAACACTTGCTCAGACTATTAACTTCACTAAAGGACTTACTGGAGCAGCAGTTATTGCAAAAGCTAATAATAGTGATTTGAAGGTTATTGATGTTGGAATAAACTGTGATTTTAAACATGATGGAATTCAAAACAGTAAGATACGTAAAAGTACAAATAATATTAATAAAGGGCCTGCAATGTCCTATGAAGAAGCAGAAAAAGCAATAATGATAGGAATTGAAGCTGTAAGAGAAGTTAAAAATAATGGATATGATGTTATTGGTGTTGGTGAAATGGGAGTTGGAAATACAACTACAAGCAGTGCTATGGCATCAGTTTTATGCAGTATTGATCCCAAAGCTGTAATTGGAAGAGGGGCAGGGCTTACAGATAGTGGTATGATGAAAAAGATAAATGTAGTTAAAAATGCAATTAAAATTAATAATCCAGATAAAAATAATCCTATTGATGTGTTGAGCAGGCTTGGGGGGTTTGATATAGCATCTATGACAGGAGTTTTTTTAGGAGCTGCATATTATAAAATTCCTGTTGTAATAGACGGTTTTATTTCAGCAGTAGCAGCATTAACAGCGTATAGATTAAATAACAAATGCAGAGAATATATGTTTACATCTCATGCATCAAAAGAAATAGGTTTTAAAACAGTTTTAGATGAAATGAATTTAAATGCAATTTTAAATCTTAATATGGGGCTTGGAGAAGGCAGTGGATGTCCAATAGCATTTAATGTTATGGATACGGCATGTGCTGTTATGAATAATATGGCAACCTTTGAAGAAGCACAGATAGATGATAGTTATTTGGATGAATTAAAGAGTATCAGCAGTTTGAGTAATAAATAAAAGAAAAGTGAGAATACTAATATAAAACTAAGAAGACATAAGGAAGTGTTACATTTGGAATTAGGATTAATTCATATATACTGTGGTGATGGAAAAGGAAAAACAACAGCTGCTATGGGATTGGCTGTCAGGTGTGCAGGCAGAGGTAAAAAAGTTTTAATAACTCAGTTTTTAAAAGACAATAGCAGTGGGGAAATCAGCATTTTAGAAAACATTAAAAATATAACTATTGAAAAAGGTGAACCTGTAACAAAGTTTTTCAAATTTATGAGTCCTGAAGAACAAACCATAACCAAAAGTGAGCATAGCAGACGTTTTAAAAATATAATTTATAAAGCAGTAAGTGATAATTATGATATTTTAATACTGGATGAAATAATAGCAGGAATTAACCTTGAACTTATTGAATTAAATGACCTTATTGAATTTTTAAAGAATAAACCACAGGGACTTGAAGTTGTTATGACAGGAAGAAATCCAAATGAGAAATTAATAGATATAAGTGATTATGTATCAGAAATAAAAGCTGTAAAACATCCCTATGAAAAGGGAATAGGCAGCAGAATAGGTATAGAGAAATAATCTGTTTAAATATATTAATTATAGAAATGGATTGATAATATGAAGTATTTAGTTATTGGCGGTTCGAAAAGTGGAAAATCAAAAATAAGCGAAGACATAGCTTTAAGTCTTACTGATGATAAAGTTGTATATATTGCAACAATGAAGCCTTTTGATGAAGAAGATGAACTTCGAATTAGAAATCATATAAAAAGGCGTGAAAATTTAAATTTCATAACAATTGAAAAACAAAAAAATCTTAGTGAAATAATTAATGAAATAAAAGAAGACAATACAATTTTATTAGATAGTTTAACTTCGCTGCTTACAAATGAAATGTTTCAGGACAGTATAATACATAAAGAACCTGCTGCTAAAATTATTACAGAAATTCAGCTGTTAATAGATAAAGCTGCCAATACAGTTCTTGTATCAGATTATATTTTTAATGACAGTATAGGCTATGATAAAGTTACAGAAAATTATAAAAAGCAGCTTGCTCTTTTGAACAGGCACCTATCAAGAGTATGTGAGAATGTCATTGAATGTTCTTATGGAAATACAAAGTTTCATAAAGTAAAATAGATGGAGGGAATTATGAAAAGCTTTATAAAGAGTTTTTTTATGTGCCTTAGTATGTTTACTGCAATACCGTGTCCTTACATGGAATGGGATGAGAAAAGCAGCAGAAATATAATGAAGTTTTATCCTGTAATAGGTACTATTGTAGGGTTAATATATGTATGCACTTATATTATATTATCAATTATTAAATGTCCAATTGCATTAAAAAGTGCAGTACTTATAATTTATCCTTTTATTATTACTGGAATGCTGCATCTGGATGGTTATTGTGATGTATGTGATGCAATTTTATCAAGACGTAATAAGGAAGAAAAGCTTAGAATTTTGAAAGATTCAAAAATAGGAGCTTTTGCAGTAGGTGCATTGTTTATATTATTTTTTATGGAATATGGATCTATGTTTTCATTTATTCAAAATAATGATATAAGTTATTCTGTTATAGAAAATAATTTTAGTATAATCATACTTTTAAAAATATTATTACAAAAAAGCAGTATAACATGGATGTTTCTTTTAATTCCAATAGTTAGCAGGAGTATTGCAGGTTACTTTTTATTAAGCAGAATTACAATCAAAGAAAGTCAGCTTGGTAGTTATTTTAAAAAAGGAACAAACTTTACTGATATAAATATTATGATAATTTGGATAGTATTAGCTGTAATTGTATCAGTATGTATTTTTCCTGCAAAATATAGTGTGGTTTTCTTTGTAATGATACTTGTAGCTAAATTTGGAATAAATAAATGTTTAAAAGAATTTGGCGGAGTTTCAGGTGATGTTGCAGGCTTTATACTTGTTATAGCAGAATGCAGTGCATTTGTAACTTTAGCGTTAATATAGGAGAGATATTATGATTGTAATATTTGGTGGTTCATATAACGGAAAAATTAGCTATTGCAGAGAAAAATATAAATGCAATAGTAATGATTTTTTTTATTGCAATGATGAAAATCTTATTTTTGATAAAAAAGTAATATGTGGCCTGCATATTTTTATTAAAAAATGTGTTGAAAAGGATATAAGTGCAGTAAATTATTTAAAAGATAATATGAATAAATTAAAAGATAAAATAATAATCAGTGATGAAATTAACAGTGGGGTTGTACCTGTAGAAAAGGAAAATCGAATATACAGGGAAGAATGTGGACAGTCTATTCAGCTTCTGTGTAATTGGGCAGATGAAGTTTACAGAATATTTTTTGGTCTTGAAGAAAAACTAAAATAAATTTGGAGAATGGTTATGATTAAAAAAATGCAAATATATCTTATAAGACATGGAAAAACATACTGCAATGAAAAGCATTTGTATTGTGGAAAAAGTGATGTTGATTTAAGCGAAAGTGGAAAAAATGAACTTATAAATAAAAATAAACATTATGATAAATGTGATTATTATTTTACAAGTGGATTAAAAAGGGCAGACTCAACAATGAAAATAATCAGTAAGGAAAATAAATTTGACAGAATTAAGGAACTTAAGGAATATGATTTTGGTGATTTTGAATTAAAGGGATATAACGACATAAAAGATGATAAGAGATATAATAAATGGATAAATGACACAACATCAAAGGTTAAATGTCCGAATGGAGAAAGCAGAATAGAATTTAAAAATAGAATATTAAAGGGATTTGACAATGTCATATTAAGAATGATAAAAGAAAACAAAAAAACTGCATTAGGTGTAATACATGGTGGAGGAATTGGAATAATTTTAGAATCCATGTATGACAGCAGAAAAAAGTTTTATGAATGGCAGCCACAGAATGGTGAAGGATACAAATTATTATTAGAAGTATATAATGATAATTCATATAAAATAAAAAATATAACAGAAATTTGAAAATTATGGAGAAATATTTATGGCAGCAATCATAATAGGATATATATTAGATTTAATAATTGGAGATCCACAGAATCCTATTCATCCAGTAAGAATTATTGGAGCATTTGCAGGAAAAATGGAAAAGATTTTGAGAAAAATTTTCTCTAAAATGCTGAAAGCATGTGGATTGATTACAGCACTTATTACTATAAGTGTAACTTTTTTTATTACATATTTAGTTGTGTTATATGCAGAAAAGATAAATGTATATGCAGGAATTTTAATTGAAGGAATTATAATATACTTCTGTATTTCAGGCAAGGGACTTATATTTGAAGGAATGAAAGTGATAAAATACATTTTAATGGATGATATAAATGGAGCAAGAAAAGCTCTTTCCTTTATTGTTGGACGTGATACTGAATGTTTAGACAAAAAATCAATAATAAGAGCAGTAATTGAAACAATAGCTGAAAATATTTCAGATGGGGTCATTGCACCGTTATTTTACTGTGCACTTTTTGGAGCACCTCTTGCTATGGCATATAAGGCAGTAAACACAATGGATTCAATGTTTGGTTATAAAAATGATAAATACATAAAGTTTGGATATTTTCCAGCCAGAATCGATGATGCAGCAAATTATATACCTGCAAGGTTGTGTGGAATGATTATAATTATTAGTTCGTTTATATTAAGATATGATTATAAGAATAGTTATAAAATATATAAAAGGGACAAATATAATCATACAAGCCCTAATAGTGCACACCCAGAAGCAGCAATGGCAGGTGCTTTAAGCCTGAGACTGGGTGGACCTAATTATTATTTTGGAAAACTGGTTGAAAAACCATACATAGGTGATAATTTAAAAGATATAGAGGTTGATGATGTGTATAAATGCAGAAATGTACTGTATGTAAGTTATTTTATTGGATGTGTTATAGCAGTTATAATAAGAATAATTATGGTTTGTGCATTTTAATTAGTAAGTTGTAAAAGACAGGAGAAAAGATATGGCAAATTATGGGCATGGTGGTAATGCAAAAGAAATATCACGTGAAAAGAATATAAATTATAAGCATATTATAGATTTTTCTGCTAATATAAATCCTCTTGGTATATGTGAAAATGTAAAAAAAAGTATTTTTGATAATATAAAGTTAATAGAAAAATATCCTGATATGAGTTATTTTGAATTAAAAACTTCCATAGCAGATTATGAGGGAATTTCTTCAGAACACATAATTTTAGGAAATGGTGCAGCAGAAGTGCTTTTTAATATTATAAGAGCCATACAGCCTAAAAAAACATTGTTATTAGCTCCAACATTTTCAGAATATGAAGAGGCAGTTGCAGGAATAAAAGGTGATGTTAAATATTATTATCTTAAAGAAGAAGACTCATTTAAGCTTAATAAAGATTATTTGAATTTTATAAATAAGGAAATAGATTTATTGATAATATGTAATCCTAATAATCCAACAGGAACATTAGTTAGTAGACAGGATATAATTAAAATAACAGAAAAGGCTGCAGAAAGTAATGTTAAAGTTCTTGTAGATGAATCATTTTTAGATTTTTTAAGTGATGAATATTCAGTAAAAAAATATATAAGTAAGTACAAAAATCTTATAATAATTAAATCTCTTACAAAATTTTTTGCGCTTCCAGGACTTAGAATTGGGTATGGTATGTGTGCAGATGAAGAAGTATTAAGAAATACAAATATTCTAACGCCTGCATGGAATATTAATATTTTAGCTGAAAAAGCTGCAATTAGTGCAATTAAGGACGAAAAATACATTAATGATACAAAATTATATATCCATAAAGAAAAGAAATATCTTTATGATGAAATGGAAAAGATAAAAAATATAAAAGTTTTTAAACCCACAGTAAATTTCTTATTTTTTAAAGTAAATAAAAATATAGATTTATTTTCAAAGTTATTAAAGGAAAATATTTTAATCAGAAGCTGCAGTAATTATAATGGGTTAAATGAAAAATATTATAGAATAGGTATAAAAACTCATAAAGATAACGAAAATTTTATAGAAAAATTAAAAAATATATTAATATAGTAATATATTAAAAAGTCAAGGGTTATTTTTAAATGGATTTTATATTATAGTAGAGGTAGAGGATTGGATAAAATAAGTAATAATAAAAAGAAAGCAGTAATATCTTTTAGTGGTGGAAAAGATAGTATTTTATCTTTATATCGTGCATTAAAGAATGATTATATAATATGTGGACTTATTGTAACATTTAATACAGATAAAAATTCATGCTTTCATGATATTCCTTATGTTGTGTTAATGAAAATAAGTGAAAGTATTAATATACCACTAATAAGTGTGGATTGTTCTGAAGATACAATTTATGAAAAACAATTTGAAAAAGCATTAGTTAAAGCAAAAGAAAGTGGCATAGAAAGCTGTATTTTTGGAGATATTGATATTGAAAAGCATAGAAAATGGGAAGAAGATAGATGTATTAATGCAGGAATAGAAAGTTATTTTCCACTATGGCAGGAAGATCGTGAAAAACTAACAAATGAAGTAATTGAATCTGGATTTAAAGCAATAATAAAAAAAGTGAATTTAAACTATTTAGATGAAGGTTTTTTGGGAAAAATATTAGATAATAAGTTAGTTTTAAGAATAAAAGAAAGTGGAAGTGATCCATGTGGTGAAAATGGTGAATATCACACAGTTGTTGTAGATGGACCAATTTTTCAAAAGGAAGTTATAATAAATTGTATTGGTAAAAAAATATATGACAATTTTGCATATTTACAAATAAAATAATAGTTTGATTATAAAGGAGGGGAGTTAATTATGAATAAAAAAAACATTATGTTTTTAGGTACAGCATCTTCTGTTGGGAAAAGTACTATATCAGCTGCATTGTGCAGGTATCTTGCAAATGAAGGTTATAATGTTGCCCCTTTTAAAGCATTAAATATTTCTCTTAATTCTTTTGTAACAAAGGAAAACCTGGAAATGGGAAGAGCACAAGTTGTCCAGGCTGAAGCAAGCAGGATAGAACCTGAAGCAATTATGAATCCAATTTTATTAAAACCAGTTGGAAATATTACTCAGGTTATTGTTGAAGGAAAAGTTGAAAAAACAATAGATCCATATAAATACAAAAATATTAATTCTGAATTAAAAAGCAGAGCTTTGGAATGTTATGAAAAGTTAAGTGAAAAATATG
>CAZLOP010000049.1:0-8755 GCA_964561205.1 uncultured Clostridium sp.
CTCTTCCGCTCATTATTTTTCCCTCCAAATGTTGATTATAATATAAAATATGATTATATAATCAATTTGGTGAATAATATAAATTTCACATTTGTCATTAATGTATTCATAATTTACCTTATTTGTGTTACTTATCTTCTATGATTTTTCACTTAATTTTTTATATACTTCTACAAACTCTGCTGCTAAATCCTTAAATGTCATAGTAGTCATTAAATGATCTTCAGCATGAACTAAAAGTAATGATACTTGAACTTCATCATTTTCAGCCTGAATAAGACTTGTTTGAGCATTATGTGCAAACCCCAATTCTTCATCTGCTTTTCTTAAATATTCATCTGCTTTATCAAACTTTTTGTTTTTAGCTAGAGCAATAGCTTCTACAGCTGAACTTCGAGCTTCACCACTATGCATAATTAAATTTAAAATTAATTCTTCCATAACTTCCCTTCTCTCTATAATTCTTATTTTACCATAGTTGTAATCCATTTAAAATACTTTAAATTTTTATAACTAAAAAAGTGGCTTCACCATGCTTTTAGCTCTATATTAAAAAATTTCATTTTTTCAGATGTGTTAAAAAAGGTCTGCAATTTTACTGCAGATACCTTTTTATTATTAATTATTCTTCTAATTTTACTGATAAGGTAATGTTTTTTTCATTTCTTACTACTTCAACTTTAATTGTATCACCTGAATTTTTAGACTGCTTTATTTTCTGTAATTTATCATATGTTGTTGTATCTTTTCCATCACATTTAACAATAACATCGCCAATTCTTATTCCACCTTTTTCTGCTGGTGAAAACTCATCTACTGAAACAACATAAACCCCTTCTTCCAAGTGATATTGCTTAGCCATATTTGAATCTATATTTCTTACTTTTATACCTAAGTTTAATATTGGCTTTGATAAATCATCTATTTTTTCTTTAACTTCATTTATTGGAATGGCAAAACCTATTCCTTCAACACTTGTACTTCCAGTATCACTACCTATTTTCATTGAATTAATTCCTATTACCTGACCCTTGCTGTTAACTAATGGTCCTCCACTATTTCCTGGATTAATAGCAGTATCAGTCTGAATTAAATTAACACTTTCTCCATTAGATGTTTTAACATTTCTATTACTTCCACTAATAACACCTTTTGTAAGTGTATGTGCAAAATTCTTTGACAGTGGTGTTCCTATTGCTATTACTTCTTCTCCTGGGTAGACAGAATTTGAATCACCTAACTCTGCAACTCCTGGAACTTCAACCTCTTCAGCTAATTTAAGCATTGCAACATCTCTTGTTGCATCATAGTTTACAACCTTGGCTGCAACTTCTTTATTGTTACTTAATGTAACAGTTACTTCTGTAGCTCCCTGTATTACATGATAATTTGTTAATATATATCCATCTGAATTAATAATAAACCCAGATCCAATGCCTTCAACTTGCTGTTCCTGAGAAAAGAAACCATAATTAACATCTTGTAAACCTTTGGTAGATACTATTACTACTGCTGGAGATACTTTGTTAAAAGCCTCTGCTGCTGTTAAAGTTTCTCCTGATTCCTTCTTAAAAGATTGAGAAATATACTGAGTTTGAACAGCTGCATTAGTTGGATTCTTCTTTATTATTGTGTATGTTGCTACACTTCCTGCTAATCCTCCAATAATAGTCATCAAAACAAACCCTGAAACAATTCCAAGTCCTTTTATAAAACCTCTTCTTTTCTTTTTAGGTTTTATAGAATTCACTTCTTTATCATCACCATCAAAATATGATTTCCACTTTACGTCATCATCAAGTTGTATTGGATCAACATCTATAATTTTATTATCATTATCCATAAATAATTCCTCCTTGAAACTATACTAAATAATCTTAAATATTCCTTTAATATAAATTTAGTATAAAATCATTATGTGTCAAACCAATGACAATATTCATATTGTTATATACAAATACTAATATTCTCTTAGTTTTAACAATAAAACAACTTTATATTGCTAAAAGAGCATACTAATAATTTAGTTATTTAATTTTCTATTTATTTTTTTTATATCTTTCAAAACAATATTTATACCATTAACAACTTCATCACTATTAGACATAGAAAACACTTGGCTATTATCAGTATGCTTATATACTCTAGTATATTCTGAATCACCTATTTTTATAATTGGATCATTGGAATTATTACTTATTACATATAATGGCTTTCCTTGTAATAATCCTTCTTTCTGGCTTTCTGATGAATTTCCGCTATATAAATTTTTTAACTCATTAGAAACAGCCTGCCTATAGTTCTTTTTATTTTCAAGTTTTTTAAAATCTTCCAATTTGCTTTTTGATATATTATTTTGGAAATACTCATTTTCTAATGTCAAACCCATTTTACTCATTATTGAAGTAAGCATAAAATCAGCACCAATAGACTCTATTTTACTTCTATAATATTTGAAACGTATCTGCTTTTTTATACTTCCATCTGCTAAATTATCTTCATTAATAGGATCAATTAAAACAACACCAGCTACAAGATCTGGATATTCTGCAGCAAAATTAGTCATTACTAAACTTCCATATTTCTCTCCCACAAGAATATATGGACCAATTAATCCTGTTTTCTTTAATAAAGCTCTTAAATCTTCTGCTTGTTCCTTAGGTGTTCTTACAGAACCTCCATCATTAAAACCATACCCACGTCTGTTATAAACAAAAATCTGATAATCGCCTGTATCTTCAAGTTTATTACATACTTTATCCCACTGAAATAATGTATTTCCAATATCACCATCTAATATTACAGTATATTTACCATTGCCCTTAACATTGTACTCTAGTTTTTTTCCATCTATACGAACATATTTAAATTTTGATTTCATCCATGTATTATCAATGATATTTACAGTTTTTTGAATTACAAAACCAACTAATATTATTGAAAATATAACTAATGCAATTGTTTTAATTATCATAAATATATTTACTTTTTCTTTTTCTAATCTATATATACCATTAGAATGCGATAATAAATTCATTAATATCACCTAACCTTCAACTAATTTTAAATTAGGTTTTGCATTAATATCTAAATTTTCATGTAAACAATTATCATAAGTAAAATATGCAGCACTTGCTATCATTGCCGCATTATCTGTACATAATATAGAATCAGGAAATAATATCCTTATATTTTTCTTTTCTCCTTCTGAAATTAATCTTTCCCTAAGACAATGATTTGATGCAACTCCACCTGCTATTGCAATTTTATCAACTTTTTCCTTATCACATGTCAAAAACACATTATCAACTAACACATCAATTAATGCTTTCTGAAAACTTGCCGCAACATCTGCCCTATTAACTTCAACATTCTGCATTTTTGCTTTATTTAAGTAATTTAAAACAGCTGATTTAAGACCACTAAATGAAAAATCCAGTGTATCATCATGAAACTTTGCCTTGGGAAATACTATTGCATTTTCATTTCCTTCTTTTGCAAGTTTATCAATCTTAGGACCTCCTGGATATCCAAGTCCCAATGCTCTTGCTACTTTATCATATGCTTCTCCTGCTGCATCATCTCTTGTCTGTCCAATAACTTCAAATTGATTATAGTCTTTTACATATACTATAAATGTATGACCACCTGATACAACTAAAGAAACAAACGGTGGTTTTAAATCATTATGTGTAATAAAGTTAGCACATATATGCCCCTGTATATGATTAACAGGTATTAGTGGTTTTCCACTTCCAAATGCAAGACCTTTTCCATATTGCAGTCCTACTAATAAAGCTCCAACAAGACCAGGTCCATATGTTACACCAATTGCATCAATATCATATAAAGTCATATCTGCTTCTTTTAAAGCCGCCTTTACTACCCAGTCAACAGCTTCTATATGCATTCTTGATGCAACTTCAGGCACTACTCCTCCAAATTTTTTATGTGTTTCTATCTGTGATGCAATAACATTAGAAACTACTTTTCTTCCATTTATAACAACTGCTGCGGCTGTTTCGTCACAGCTTGATTCTATTCCTAAAATAACTTTTTCACTCATGTTTTCTACCTCTTACTTATATTTTATAAGTATCTAAAAAGTTTTTATTTTAATTTTTAACCATAACATATTATACTTTATATATATGTGATTATCAAATTCTTATTTATTGTACACATATTAAATTAACAATAGATATTGTACAATTTATCATGAAGAATAAACTTCATAAATCATTTCTTTGATTTTAATTTAACTTGATTAATTGTAATAATGTATAACAAGGAGATTATAAATGTCAAACTATGCTAAAGTTATAGTTAATGGATCACCTATAACAAAATCAAATTTCAAACTTCATAATATTAATGGTCGTGCTATTCTTCCTTCTAACTCTGGACAATATCATGACCGCTATGCACTATATGAACAGGAAATAGCCTTAATCGCCCGAAGCCAAAATCCTGATGTGGTACTAAACGAAAGTCTTATAGCTGTGTTAAAAGTATTTTATAAAAGTGAAAGGCGCCATCCAGATACAATAAATATAACTAAAAGTATATTTGATGGCATTGAAAAAAGTGGACTTATTGTAAATGATGCACAAATTACAAGAATTATAACTGAAGAATTCTATGATAAAAAAAATCCTCGCTTTGAGCTTGAACTTTTCGGGGAAAGCTGCTATAAACTAAATTATTCAATTGAAAAGAAAGAAAGTTTATCTGAGCCCAAATTATATTCTTCATTAAAAAAGAATATAATTACTAATAAACAAACTACACCTGTTATATGCCATAACAAAGAAAAAATCTGCTCTTTTTGTCAAAAAGCAATATCTGACAAAAATTATATTACTGCTGATAATGGGAAAACATACATATGTAATAAATGTTTTAAAAAATTATTTTAGACTAAATTTATTTAGGAAGTGATTTTTATGCAAAAAAATATTGATGCTATATTTTTAGGTGACAGCTTAACTTTTGGATATGGTGTTCCAAAAGACAGCTGCTGGGTAACAAAAATAATTAATTATTTTAATTTTAACGCTCTTAACAAAGGAATTAACGGTGATACAACAGCTTCCATGCTATCAAGATTTCATAATGATGTTATTAAATATAATCCAAAAATTGTTTTTATAATGGGAGGATCAAACGATCTTCTTCTAAACAGACCTGTATCATATATCATTGAAAACATAGAATTAATGATAACAGATTCATTATCCCAAAAATTTAATGTTATTATTGGTTTACCCCCATTTATTGTTAGTAAAATGGCTTATGGTTTATTTTCACCTTTTTCTGATTATGAATTAGTTGAGAATAATCTTATAATTTTGAGAGAACAACTTATAAATTTATGTTTAAAATATAATATTAAATATATTGATTTTTATTCATTAACATCTGGTAAAACTGAATTGTATCTTGATGGTATTCACCTAAATAAAGAAGGAAATCAGGCATTGTTTAATACTGCACTTTCCCTCTTTAAAAAATAATTATTATATTAAATATACATAGATTTAATATAATTGGCAGCCTGTACTCCACATTCTATTCCATTTATATTTTTTATATTAAATAATTCTTCTCCATATATGACATTTCCACAAGCAAAAAAACCTTCTTCTGATGTACTATACTTATTTGACTTTATTACATCATTATTTGTTGGAAGTTTTATTTTATTTCTTTTTGCTAAAATATTATTTGATTCGAAATTTACACTTAGAATCAACTCATCACATTTAATTTCTTTTTCTGTATTATCATTTAATTTTTTTATTTTTAAACTTTGTATTCTATCTTTTCCTTCTATCTTTATAATTTTACAGTTATCATATATTGGCATGTCAAAGCCGTCAATTATATCATCAATCTCCTGATTTCTTATCTTATCAAAAGATTCTGCTATAATTATTCCCTCAATATGGCCTCCCTCAATTAAAATACGTCTAGCAACTATAAATCCCCATTTATTTTTAACAAAAATAACATTGTTTCTTCCTGGAAGATATCCTTCAAGATTTATCATCTTATGTACCTCTCCTAATGTCTGAATGCCCACTAATTTCTTTGTTATAAGCATTATCTCTCCAAAATATCTTTCTTTAGCTCCTGTTGCAAAAACTACTGCTGTTGCTTTTACAGTTTGAACTCCATCATGCTCATTAACATAGGTTATATTTTTTTCTTTATCAACATTAAGAACCATAGTTTTTAATAAAATCTTCACACTGTTTTTATCTATACTGTCTTCTAAATAATCTACATATTCGGGACCTGTAACTGACTTTCCTAATATCTTTTCACCAAACCCATTGTGGATTAATGTATTCATAATTCCACCTATATATTCCTCACTATCTATTAAAAGTATATTTTTTATTCCTTTATTAGTTGCACTTATTGCACAGCTCATTCCTGATATCCCTGCACCTATTATTATTAAATCATAATTTCTCATGGCATATCCTCCTATTTTTTTACTTTTTTAATAAAATCTCTTTATGTATTTGAATTTTACATATATAATTATAATATACTTATTAAAAATTTAGTTATTGAGTGGTGATTATATGAAATCTATTATTACAAATATTAAAAATCTTAATATTAATACTAATATACTTGCGATAATTCTATACTTATGTGGTATAGTGGGTATACTTGTTTTTTTCCTTTTTGTTGTTCTTGCATTAAGAAAAAAAACAAAAGCTTCTTCTATATTATCAATTTTTATGCTTATTTTATCAATAGGCTTACTAGGTTCTGGTACATATTTTAAAATAATGTATGATAAAAAAAATCCACCTAAAAACATTGTACAAAATGATAATACAGATTCTCAACAATTATCTCAACAAAATGAAAAAAAAGAAGCTTCAATAGATAATCTGAAATTTAATTATAATCTATCTTCTTTTGATAGTAATACAAAACATGCAAATATGACAATAAAAAATTCTTCTGATTCCATTTTTAATGGACAAGTTAAAATTAATTTTCTAAATTCAGGTAAACAATTAATTGATTCTACAAATTTTACAATAAGAAATCTTCTTCCTAATAAATCATACTCTCCTGATGCTTTAATTAGCAGCGAAGTAACAACAATAGAATATGAATTTAAAGGTACATTTAGTGAAGAAGATATTAAAAACATTCCTTATTCTATAAGTCAAATTTCTACTGGTAATAAATTTATAAGAATAAATGTAAGTGTTAATGATACTTCCAAGAATCATTTAGAACAGATTTGTAATGAACTAGCCTTTGAAAATAGTGACACAAATTGTAATGGTCTTTTAGTTTATTTTTACCCTGAAAATAAATCTTCAGCCAATTTAAATTTTGAAGATCTTGTAGCTGATTATTATTTAAATAATCTAACCAAAACCTCCACATTTACTTATTATAAATAAGATAAAGAGATTATCGCCTGTAACTAGCGATAATCTCTTTTTTTATTTACCAGCAATAGATAATTCTTTTACTACTATTGACGGCGAACCTATGCTGCTCATTGGAAATTTCAAATCTTTTCCTATTGCTTCAATATCTTTAAGTAATGTAAAAAAGTTTCCTGCTACTGTTATCTGCTCAACTGGAAATGTTTTTTTACCATCTTCTAACATAAAACCTTTTGCTGCTAATGAGAAATCACCAGTAACAGAACTAGCTCCAGAGTGAAGTCCTGCAAATTCTGTTATAATTACTCCATTTTTTACATACTCACATAATTCTTCAAAAGTTTTCTCTGATGGTTTCACATATAAATTTGTTTCATCAACTCCAACCGGTGATGCATAGGAACTTTTAAATCCGTTACCTGTTGATTTCTTTCCTGCTTTTCTAGCTGTTTTTAAATTATATAGCATAGTTATTAGTTTTCCATCTTTAACTATTTCTTTTGTATATGTTGCAACACCTTCATCATCAAAAGGACATGTTGCTAAACCATCTTCTAAAAGAGGATCATCAATTATTGTTACTATATCAGATGCTATTACTTCTCCTTCTTTTCCATTCAATAAAGATAAACCTTTCTGAGCCTGTTCTGAATTAAATATAGAAGAAAATGTTCCAAGCAGTGATACCATTGCTTCATTATTTATTATGACTTTATATTTTCCTGAAGCTATACTCTTTCCTCCTATTCTTGATAATGCTTCATCTAATGCTTCTTTTGCAATTTTCTCTGGATTTATATCATCAATATTCTTTGCTAAAACATATCCCATTCCATCGTATTTTTCATTATTATCTTCTACTATTGGTATAACATATGCAGTTAAATTATTACGCTTATTTCTTAAATTTAACCCTTTTGAATTAATTATTCCATAAGTTCCTTTGCCATATCCAATAGCACATCCTTGGAAATTAACAACTTTATCACACTGCCTTCTACATTCTTTCTCTATTTTCAATGCAAGTTCAATAAATTTATCAGGTTTAATGCTGTCTATATCCTCTTTAAAATTGTTAATTTTTGAATACTGATTATCACCAGCATATATAAATTTTTCATCTTCATTTTCAATAGATGCTGCTGCATATTTTGCATTATTTATTAATGTTTTTATTGCTTCATCATCTAAAATTTCTGTGTATGAATATCCCATTTTTCCATTTATTTTACCTCTGAAAGATAATCCGAATGATGAATTTAATTTGTACTTTTCAACTTCTCCATTATATATATTTATACTTAAACTTTCTCCATCTGCATAAT
>CAZLOP010000050.1:0-8736 GCA_964561205.1 uncultured Clostridium sp.
AGTATTACCATCCATTGTTTTCATTTTTCTCATCGCGTTGACCCCTCTTTCATTTGATAAAATTCAAATTAATTAATTTAAATTTTTATAAGCAAGTCAAAAATGACCAACTAATAAACACACTTTTCATTAAAACTTTGCATTTATAACCACACTTCACATAATTTGCATTGTTGTTAGCGCACACATAAAAAAACACAATGAATTATCTCAAGTATAACTATAACCTGCCAAAGTGTTATTATTATTTTGTTAAATAATTAACTCGCACACACAAAATTAATAACTTACTCTTTTATTATATATCACACATTTTTTTTTTCAAGATTAGATTACATAAAATGGTGTAATTTAAACAATTATTTATTTTTTTAGCCAACATTGTTTTTTATAATATCAAATAATATTTTTACTATATTATCTACTCCATTTTTCATGTTACTTTTATCCATATTATCTATTAATTGTGTTTGTTTTTGTTTTAATTCATCTAACTTTTTCATAAATGATTCATGAGTTATGTCTTCTTCTTCCAGCACTAAAGCATAACCCTCTTTTTCAAATGACTTTGCATTCAATATCTGGTCACCACGGCTTACTTTTTTAGATAAAGGAATTAACAATGTAGGTTTCTTTAAACTGAGAAATTCAAATATTGAATTTGCTCCAGCTCTTGATATTATATAGTCTGCTGCTGCCATTAAATCAGGCAGTTCTTCATTTACATATTCAAACTGTGCATAACCTTGTAAATTGCTGTAATTATAATCCAGATTATTTTTTCCACATACATGTATAATATTAAACTGCTTTAATAAATCATTTATATTGTTTCTTATTGTATCATTAATGATTTTTGATCCAGTACTTCCACCCATAATAAACAGAATCTTTTTATCATCAGAAAATCTGCATAGCTTTATTCCTTCACTCTTACTTCCATTTAAAATCTCTTCCCTTATTGGACTTCCTGTAAGAATACCTTTATTATCTTTTATATATTTTAAACTTTCTCTAAATGTAACACACAATTTATCACAGAATGGAGCTGACAATTTGTTTGCTAAGCCTGGTGTCATATCTGATTCATGAGCTACTATGGGTATTTTTTTCAGATGTGCTGCTATTACAACTGGAACTGCCACGAATCCCCCCTTAGAAAATACTACATCAGGCTTTTCTTTTGACAATATTGATGCAGCTTGAAAAACTCCTTTTAAAACTTTAAAAGGATCACTAAAATTTTTTATATCAAAATATCTTCTTAACTTTCCGCTGCTTATACCAAAGTAAGGAATATTATTTTCCTGTATTATATTTTTTTCAATTCCATTTGTACTCCCTATATATTTTATTTCAAACCCTTTTTCTTTTAATTTAGGGCATAATGCAAGGTTTGGAGTAACATGACCAGCTGTTCCGCCGCCTGTCATTATTATTTTATACTTACTCAAAATCCGTACCTCCAATTCATTTATTTTCTATTAATTTATAAATACAGCAGGAAAAATGTTATACTAAACAATTACTGTATGATTCCTTTTCTTCTTGAAAAACATAATTTAAACTAAGAACTAAGAGCTAAAAACTAAAAGTTAAGAAAATTTTTCTTACAGAAAAATAGAATTATATTATTGCAGGCATAATTTCTTAAAATCTATGATTTTAAGAACAATTAGCCCTTATTATGAAATAATAAGTTTCCTTGCTGTGCAAAATCTACCGCAACTCTTAGTCCTTAGCTCTTAGCTTAAATACCTATCTATAACTTTCTATTACTATTTGTATTGTTATATTCCCATTAAATTCATTAACTGATGGATAAAAAACAAAATCAAGAATTACATCATTGTATTCTCCATCATAAAGCTTAGCAAGCTGAATCTTATCAAACTTATTACATATTAATTTTTCAAATTCTTCAATATCTCCAAAGTATATGGCATCAATAATTTTATTACCTGAACTTTTTAATTTAAGTTTTAATACATTATTATTTTTACCTAAAACCTGTGCCTTAATGACATTTACATTTTTTACTCCAAATAAAGCTTTTTCATTTCCTTTTCCAAATGGCTCAAGTTTATGAAGATCATCAATAAGTTCATAAGAAATATCATTTAAATTTAATGATGCATCTATGGTTACTTTTTTGTAAAAGTCATCATTAGTTAATTGTGAATTTTCATTAAGCCTTTGTCTGAATAAAACTATATTTTCTTCTTTAAGAGATAACCCGGCTGCCATTGGATGTCCTCCATATTTAGAAAGAAGGTCATCGCATTTTACTAATTCTTCAAACATATTATATTTTTCAATAGATCGGCCAGACCCCTTAACAAGTTCTTCACCTTTAGTTAAAACAAATATTGGTTTATTATATCTTTCACGTATTCTCCCTGCAATTATTCCAGCAAGACTTTCGTGAATATGGGGAAGATATACAACTATAATATGGTCATTCACAATTGAACTTCCTTCAATATTTTTTATAGCCTCTTCAACACCAGCCTGTGTCATATCTTTTCTTTCTCTATTAAGCTCTACAAGTTCTTTTGCATTTTTCTGTGCTTCCTTTTCATCTTTTGATAATAATAATTCAAGACCTTTTTTTGCACTATCCAGTCTTCCACATGCATTAATACATGGCCCTATTATAAACCCAAGATGATATGTTGATATTTTTTTGTCTTCAATATTATTTTCTTTTATAAGATATTGAAGTCCTATATTATCTGTATGTTGAATTTTTTCTAATCCAAGCTTTACAAAAATTCTGTTTTCATCAACTAAATCAACTACATCACACACTGTTGCAATTGCTAAAAATTCTATAAACTTATACCATTCTTTTTCTGGTATTCCTAAAACTTCATATAATTTTTGCACTAATTTAAACGCTACTCCAGCACCACAAAGCATTTTGAATTTATATGAACATTCTTTCTGCTTTGGATTTAAAATAGCATCAGCTTCAGAGCTTATTGATGTTCTCACATTATTATCATCTTCAATAAAAGGTATATCATGATGATCTGTTACAATAACAGTCATATTATTATCCTTAGCATATTTTATTGCATCAATAGCAGCTATTCCATTATCACATGTTAAAATAGTATCTACAGCCTCTTCTTTTGCAGCTTTAATAATATTATTATTTATTCCATAACCATCCTTTATTCTGTCAGGTATATCATAATCCACATTAGCATTGCACCTTTTTAAGGCAGAATATAATATATATACACTAACAACCCCATCCACATCATAATCGCCAATTATACGTATTTTTTTATTATTTTCTATTTTTTCTTTTAAGATATCTACTGCCCTGCATAAATCCTTCATTTCTGAAGGATCATGCATCATACTAATTGCAGGGTTTATATAGCTTTTTATCATTTCCTCTTCACAAATATTTCTATTTATTATAAGTTTAGCTATAAGTTCAGATATACCATATCTTTCTGACATACCTTTATAATCTGCCTTTATATTTTTTACAAACCATTTTTCTTTAATCATTAACTTTCACCTTTTTTATAGGGCTGTTGCATTAAATAATTAATGCACAATTCCTTTTCTCTTTCATAAATCAAAATTTAATTAAGTAAGAACTAAGAGGTAAGAAGTAAGAGATTCGGAGAAAAATCTTTCAGATTTTTTATTATATTATTGCATTGATTTTGCTGTGCAAAATCTACCGCCACTCTTAGTTCTTAGTTTTTAGTTCTTAGTTTAATTTGTTAAATTCTGATTTATATAACTGCTGAAGAATAGAATAATTTTAACACAACAGCTTTGTATAAAGCATTCTTTCACTAATACTTTCTGCTTTTTCTTTTAATCCTAATGCTTCAAGAAGTGTATAAGCAAACTTCATAGCTGTTGCAGGTCCTCTGCTTGTTATTATATTGCCATCAGCTACTACTATATCTTCTAAATAAATACATCCAGGAAGCTCTTCTTCATATCCAGGATAAGAGGTTATTTTCTTTCCTTCTGTCAGCCCCGCCCTGCCTAAAACTATTGGTGCTGCACAAATTGCTGCAACTATTTCTTTTTCTTTATACATTTTTTGAACAAATTCAATAACCCTTTGGTCATCTCTTAAATTTGTTGCTCCTGGTAATCCACCTGGTAAAATAACCATATCATATTCCATATTACCATCAAATTTCCTATCTGATTTTACACATACATTATGATTTGATGTTACATATTCATCTTTCATTGATACAAGATCACATTGAACTCCAGCTCTTCTCATAACATCACATACTGTCAGTGCTTCAACTTCTTCAAAACCCTCTGCCAGTAATATACATACTTTTTTCATAAGAAAACCTCCTGAATTTTTAAATTAATAGTTTATAATCCTTAATTATCAGTTTTAAATAGGGCTCTCAACAATTTAAATTGTGACAGCCCCTTTCTTTTTATATTATACAGTTTATAATTATTATAATCAATTATGCATCATTTACTTATCCTTCAACAGAAACACTCACAATTTCATCTCCTAAAACCACCATCATTACATTTGTTCCGCGGCCAGCTCTGTTTTGAAGTTTTATATTTTTTATTTTTACTTTTTCCTTTAATTTTCCTTTTGATGTTAATGCTAAAATGTTCCCTCCACTTTCAACATAGTCACTTGTAAATTTACCAAAAATAACTTCATCATCATTTCTTAAGCTTATTCCTGTTACTCCACATGCAACTTTACCCATAGGATTAACATTTTCAACCGGGAATCTAATTGCCATTCCCTTTTTAGTAATCAAAACTAAATGACCAAGCTTAACCAGATTACAGTCTACAGCTATAAGTTCATCATCATCAGTCTTTATTTTATAACATATCTGTTCCAAATATTCTCCTTGAAAATCTTTTAAAGCAGTTTTCTTTACAAGACCTTTTTTACTAAAGAAATATACTGCCTTATCTTCAGAATATTCTTTAAGTGAAATTGCAGAAACTATTCTTTCATTTTTAGCAATGTCTCCAATAAAGTTTTTAACATCTATATCACTTATCATTAGATTTTTCATTAAAAATACAGGGATTTTAAACATATGACCTGTATTAGTAAATAAAATCAATTCACTTAAAGAATCTGTTTTTACTTTTAACGAATCATCCTTTATAGATTTAAAGTTCTTTAAGATACCTCTTTCACTTACTCCTATATTTAATTCAAAATATTCTATTTCATCACATTCTTCAATTTCAACAATACTATCACTGCCTAAATTAAACATTTGTGTTGGCAAAATATTTCTTCCACTATCTTCTAGTAGTGGAGCCTGAAGTGTAAATTCAAGACCCTTTTCTGTTTTTACTCTTAAATTATATTCATTATGACTTATTTCTTTAATTGTTACATTGACAAGTTCTTCATTATCCTTAAGCTTAAGTGCCTGAAGCCTTGTATATGTAGTCACAAATTTATCCAGTGAACTTATTTTTATTCCTCCGCTGCTTGTAATAAGTCTAAAGCATTTATCCGGGTTTAAATTATCCATGGAAAATGCAGCAACAATTTTTTCTTCTTCAAGGTTTAATGATTTTATAATTTCATCTAATCTCTCACCTTTTTCTTTCCATTTTAGTTCTGGAATATTTATGCCCCTTGTCTGATACATAAATCCTTTATTGGTAAATACCATGAAAGTATCTTTTGTATTAGAGTTAACAAGATGTTTTAAATAGTCTCCTTCTCTATAATCAATATCTTCCGGGTTTGAATTTGACCTGTTATAATTTTTAAGCGGAATCCTCTTTATAAAACCATCATTTGACAATGTAATCACAACATCTTCTATTACAATTAATTCTTCTAAATCAATCTTACTTACACTATCATCTGATATTATCTTTGTTCTCCTGTCATCCCCAAAGCGTTCCGCTACATGTTTTAATTCCTTTTTAATAACATTAAGCAGTTCTTTTTCACTATTTAATATTTTTTCATATTTTTTTATTTTCTTTTCAAGCTCTGCATACTCTTTTTCAAATGCTGTTATTTCAAGACCTGTTAATCTGTAAAGCATTAATTCTAATATTGCTGTTGTCTGTTCTTCAGTAAAACCATATTTTGAAATTAAATTTGTAGCTGCATCTTTTTTAGATTTTGATGCTCTTATTGTTTTTATTACTTCATCTAAAATATTTATAGCCTTTATAAATCCTTCAACTATATGATGTCTCTTTTTAGCTGCCTGTAATTCTGTAAGTGTTCTTCGAGTTATAATTTCCTTCTGATGGTCAACATAATATTTAATCATTGTTTTCAAACCCATTGTTTCCGGCTTACCATTAGCTAATGCAACCATATTAAAGCTTATATTGCACTGAAGGTCAGTTTTCTTAAATAAATATTTAAGAACCTTATCAGCTGTTTTTTCATCAGTACTTTTTTTAAATTCAATTACTGCACGAATACCATTTCTATCTGATTCATCTCTTATATCTGTAATGCTTTCTAATACCTTTGCATGTCTTTTATCACCAGTCATTTCTGATATTGTCTGAAGCAGTTTGGCTTTATTTCGTCTGTATGGAAATTCTGTTATTACAATTCCTATTCTTCCATTTTCAAGTTTTTCAATAGATGTTTTAGCTCTGTATGCAACTTTACCTTCTCCAGTTTCATATGCACTTACAAGGGATTTCTCACCTATTAATATTCCCCCTGTAGGTAAATCAGGTCCTTTTATATAATTCATAAGCTCTTTTGTTGTTATTTCATTGTTATCTATATATGCAGCAACTCCATCACTTACTTCACGTAAATTATGAGGTGGTATATTAGTTGCAAGTCCAACAGCAATACCAAAAGCACCATTAACTAAAAGATTAGGATATCTGCTTGGAAGCACTTTTGGTTCCATTTCACTGTCTGAATAGTTTGGTACCATGTCTACAGTATTTTTATCAATATCCTTTAACATTTCTAATGCAGCCTGGGATAATCTTGCTTCTGTATATCTCATGGCAGCCGCACTGTCTCCATCAATAGATCCCCAGTTACCATGTCCTTCAATAAGAGGAACTCTTGTTGTAAAATTCTGGGCTAATATTACCATAGCCTCATATACAGATGCATCACCATGTGGATGATATTTACCCAGAATATCTCCCACTATTCTGGCTGATTTATAGTAAGGTCTGTCAGGAAATGCTTTTAACATATAAGCTCCGTAAAGAATCCTTCTATGTACTGGCTTTAACCCATCTCTTACATCTGGAAGTGCTCTATCTTTTGCTACTTCTACAGCATATGGAAGATAATTTTCAGGCATTGCATCTTCAAGCATAACATTTATTATATTATTATCTCTTGGTATTAAAGTATCTTTCTTCTTTGCCATAATTTATTACACCTCTTTAATTTTCAATTAACAGTTGAAAATGGACAATTAACAATGAAAGGCTTAGTTTTTTATAAAAACTCATAATAAATATCCCTTCTTTTGCTAAATGTCCATTAAATATTATTTAGTCATTAACAATAATTATTATTTTGCATAAAATTAAAATTCTGCGTATTTATACATATAGTTCTTTCTTGGTTCAACTACATCCCCCATTAAAAGAGAAATCATTTTTTCTGCTTTTGCTGCATCTTCTATACTTACCTGAAGTAAAGTTCTGCTTTCAGGGTTTAAAGTTGTTTCCCACAGCTGATCTGGATTCATTTCTCCAAGTCCTTTATAACGCTGAATCAATGCGCCTTTTCCAACTTCTTTTTTTACTTTTTCAAGTTCTTCATCACTATATGCATATTTTTCAACAGTTTTACCTTTGCTTTCTTTATATACTTTATATAAAGGCGGCTGTGCCAAATATAAATGACCATTTGTTATAAGAGGACGCATATATCTGTATATATAAGTCATCCATAAGGTTCTTATGTGGTATCCATCTACATCAGCATCACTCATAATAATTATTTTGTCATATTTTAAATCATCTTCATTATAATTATCTAATGTACCTGTTCCTATAGCTGTATTAAATATTTTTAATTCTTCTGATGCTAATACATTTTCAAGTTTCTGCTTTTCTGTATTCATAATTTTACCCTTTGAAGGCATAATTGTCTGAAATCTTCTGTCTCTTGCCTGCTTTGCAGAACCACCTGCTGAATCCCCCTCAACTACAATAAATTCATTTACAGTTTTATCTTTTAAGGTACACACTGCAACTTTACCAGCAAGAGGAGCTGTTCCCTTACCTATTTTTTTTCTTTCAGCATCATTTATCTTTTTTATTTTATCTCTTCTTTTTGCTGCTTCTAAAGCATTATTCATTATCATTGCTGCAAGAGGCTTATTATCCTCTATCCATTCAGAAAATTTAGTATATACCAAATCATTCATCATTGTATAAGCTTCATTATTGCCAAGCTTTGTTTTTGTCTGGCCTTCAAATACAGGATTAGTTATTTTTATTCTTACAATAGCTGTCATTCCTTCTCTTAAATCATCACCTTCAAATTCCTTATCCTTTTCTTTTACAATTCCAAGTTTTTTTGCCCATTCCTTAAATGCTCTCGTCATTCCTGTTTTAAAACCAGTTTCATGAGTGCCTGCTTCTGTTGTTGGAATATTATTTACATAACTTGCAATATATTCAGTTGTTGAATCAGTAAACTGTATGCATACTTCACCATACATTCTATTATTATTTACATCTCTTTCACCATCAAAAATAATAGGATCATTA
>CAZLOP010000051.1:0-8673 GCA_964561205.1 uncultured Clostridium sp.
GCAATACCTTTTTTCATAATATGAAACTCCTCCTTGAATGTTTTTTACTTTCTAACATATACAAAAATGCTAAATAATAACGTTTAACATTTTCTTTAACTTTCTTAGTATAAATCTATATAATTATAACATACTTTTTGTGAAATTTAACAGTATATAATTTAAATTTTAACAGCTTATTTAAGTTTTTATATGTAACAGCATACAATTAATACTTCTGATTCAATTAATTGTATGCTTTGTGCATTTTTTACAAATCATCAATGAGTGATGTTGATTTTGCATAAGCAGTAGACCTTGCTTCAAAGAAATCTGTTTTTACTAAATTTGCATTTGATAATATATCTACCCACTTAACAGGATTTTCAACATAACCTTCATATAATGTATCTATGTTTATTTCCTTAAGCCTTTTATTTCCTAAATATTTTATATAATCCTCAATCATTTTTTTATTTATTCCGTCAATATTATCACCAATTACATAGTGCCCCCATAAAATTTCCTGTTCAACACCAGTTCTCATCATTTCTCTAAGTTCATTTCTCATTTCTTCTGTAAATAATTGTGGCTGTTCCTTTTGAAGTTCTTTTATTATGCTTCTAAATAACCATAAATGAGTGTTCTCATCTCTGTTGATATATCTTATTTCTTGAGCAGAACCTGGCATTTTTCCGTTTCTTTCTAAATTATAAAAAAACATAAAACCAGAATAAAAATAAATTCCTTCAAGAATATAATTTGCCATAATAGTTCTTAATAAATTGTAATCAGTAGAATCCTCTATAAACTGATTGTATAAGTCTCCAATAAACTTATTACGATTTAATAATATTTTATCATCTTTCCATTGATATAAAATTTCATCTCTTTGTTCTGGAGAACATATACTATCAAGCATGTAGCTATAGCTTTGTGAATGAACTGCTTCCTGAAAACTCTGAATTGTAATGCATAAATTTATTTCACTTGCAGTTATATAGTTATTAATATTTCCTAAGTTTGCTGTCTGGATAGAATCTAAAAATATTAAAAATGATAATATTTTATCATATGCCTTTTTTTCTTCCGGCAATAATTTTTTATAATCTTTAAGATCCTGGGACAAATTCACTTCTTCTGGTATCCAGAAATTATTCATTGCCTGCCTATACCAATCAGATACCCATGTATATTTCATATTATTAAAATCATTTAAATTTGTAGTGTTTCCATTAATAACCCGTTTTTTGTTAATTTCTCTATCTCCAAATTCATTAAATAATTGCTTTCTATTAATTTTCACAATTCATTCTCCTCACTTAAGTATTATTAAAAATATATATTTATGATGAACAGCTTTCACATTCTGATACTTCTAAAGACTTTGATCTTATATAATAAATAGATTTTATTTTTGCTTTACACGCTTCTATGTATAAATTCATTATCTGTCTCATTGTAAATTCATTGGTAATATATAAATTGAATGACTGCCCTTGGTCAATATGCTTTTGACGAACACCATTTGCTCTTAAAGACATTTGCTGATCAATATTGTATGCAGAATTATAATACCAGTAATTATTTTTTGAAAGACCAGGTGCAGTTTTTGGTATTATACTTCCTTTTTTCTCTTCAAGATAAAATCTTGCCATTATTGGATCAACACCTTCACTTGTTCCTGCAATTGTCGCTGTTGAACCATTTGGAGCTACTGCTATTAAATAACCATTACGCATACCATTTTTATGTACTTCTTCTTTTAATTTGCTCCATTTTTCATCTTTATACTCTCTTAAATCAAAATAATTTCCGTTATCCCAGTCTGAACCATCAAACACATCATATCTGCCTTTTTCTTTTGCAATATTCATACTTGCTTTTATTGCAAAATAATTTATTTTTTCATAAACTTTATCAACAAATTCAATATGTTTTTCCTGCATCCAGTTTATTTTATTATTAACAAGCATATGATGATATCCGCTTGTTCCAAGACCTATTGCTCTATATTTTTTATTTGTTATTTCTGCAAAAGGTACTGAATAATAATTTAAATCTATTACATTATCCATTGCTCTTATTTGTGTTTCAACAACATATTCCAATTCTTGATCATTTAAAACATCTACATTTCCTAATACTATAGAAGAAAGATTACACACTACAAAATCTCCTGGAATTGTCTTTTCAACAACTTGGCACACTCCATTTTCTTTAATGGTAATACTTTCCTGAATATTCATAGCACTCATGTTCTGCATTATTTCAGTACATAAATTTGAAGAATAAATCATCCCCTTATGCTTGTTAGGATTCATTTCATTTACTGTATCTCTATAAAAAGCAAATGGTGTTCCTGTTTCTACTGCACTTTTAATAATAAGTCTTACTATATCTTTCACACTCATTACTCTTTTTTCAATTCTTTCATCATTTACACAATCATAATATTTTTCTTCCCATTCTTTACCATAAAAATCTTCTAATGAATATCCTTTAACATTTTTTATTTCATGAGGACACATCATATACCACTTTGCATCAATATCATTTTCTGCAAGCTTCCAGAAAAGATTTGGATAACATAAGCCTGGAAAAACATCATGTGCCTTTTTTCTGTCATCTCCATTGTTAGTTCTTATCTGAAGAAACTCAGGTATATCTCTATGCCAAGCATCAAGCCATATTGCAACTGACCCATTTCTTACTCCAAGCTGATCTACAGCTACTGCAGTATCATTAAATAATTTTATCCATGGAATAACTCCGCCTGATGCACCTTTAAACCCTCTTATACTTGAACCAAGTGCACGTACTTTGCCCATATATATTCCCATACCGCCGCCATACTTAGATACTTTAGCAAAATTATCTAAGGACTTATATATTCCATTAAGACTGTCATCTACTGTGTCTATAAAACATGAACTAAGCTGATAAAATGGTTTTCTTGCATTAGACATAGTTGGTGTAGCCATTGTAGCCTTAAGACTGCTTAATACATCATAAAATCTTTTTGCATAATATACTCGATTTTCTTTTTTTTCAGGAATAGCTAAATGCATTGCTATCCCCATAAACATTTGTTGTGGAAGCTCTATAACTTTTCTATCATAATTTTGTACAAGATATCTGCCTGCAACTAAATTAATTCCGCTATAATTAAATAAAAAATCTCTTTCAGGCTTTATGGCTTTTTCAAGTTCTAAAATGTCCTCTTCAGAATAACTTTCTAAAATGTATGAACCATATAATTTTTTTTCTGTTAAATCCTTTATAAAATTATAGTAATTCTTATATATATCATTCTTATCAGATATATTTCTTACCTTCATAACATCTGAATAAAGTTGCTCTATAAAAATATGAGCTGAAATAAACTGCCAGTCTGGCTCTTTATCATTTGTAAGTTCTAAAGCTGCCTGCATGACTATTTTATTAACTTCTTCTATATTCATATTATCTTTTATCATACGATTTAAAGCTTCCTCAAGCTTTAAACTTTCATAAATATTTTCATTATTTGAAATTATATTTATAGCATCTTTACATAATTTTTGTATATCAATCATATTTCCTCCACTATATCTTGTGCTTATAATCTTCTTTCTTTTTTTTCAATACAACATATTGTATATTACACATATATATTTGTAAACTTTTTTTAAACCTTAAAAAGCACATAAAAAAGCTATAAATCTTTTTTTATCTAAAGATTTATAGCTTTTTAATATCTTTTCTTTAATAATAAAAATTATTATTAAAGTGGAAACTGAAGAAATATTTTGAACATATCCCCTTCTCTTTTTATCTTTATAGTTCCATTATGAAGTTCAACAATGCTTTTGGTAATAGCAAGACCAAGACCAGAACCTTCTACTTTTGAGTTTCTTGATTTATCTCCTCTTGCAAATCGCTCAAACATTTCTTCTTCATTAAAATCCATTTCGTAATTTGCTATATTTTTTATTGACAGATTAACTGATTTTTCAGTCTTTTCTATATCTATATAAATTCTTGTATTTTCCATTGAATATTTTAATGCATTAATAATAAGATTTTCTAATGCTCTTGATATAAGCTTCCCATCAAAATTCATATAAATAGATTCTTCTTCACTATTAACAACAAATGCTATATTTTTATCTTCATACAAAGTGCTGTATTCTCCAACTTCTTGATAAACTAATGAAACAATATCAAGTTTCTCTTTATTTAATTTTATTTTTCCGCTATTTATTTTTGACATTTCAAATAAATCTTCTATTAATGATTTTAACTTTAATGATTTTTTTTCTAAAATTAAAAGATATTCTTTTCTTTCTTCATCTGTAATATCTTCATTCTTTAATATATTCACATAATTTATTATAGAAGTAAGCGGTGTTTTCAAATCATGAGAAACATTTGATATAAGTTCTGTTTTTAATTTCTCATTTTTTACACCTTCATCTAAGATTTCCTTATATACTGCTTTTATTAAATTTATACTATGTGCCAGTTCTTTAACCGCTGATGATCCTTCAAGAACAATATCTTCTTCAAAATTTCCCTCATTAACTTTTTTTAATTCTTCATTAACTATTATTACATCTAGTGTTTTCTTTATACTATATATAGATAATAAAAATAGCATTAATATTATTAATATTGTTCCCTTAAAAGGATATGTTCTAAAAAATGATACAAATATGTTATTTTTATATCCTCCTGTTGCAAGAAAATACAAATAAGTTATAAGAAGTATTAATAATAAGCTCATTGATGCTACAAGAACTTTTCGAGTGCTTTTATAACGAAAACCATTTTTTATTACATAAATTACATCGTTTAATATTTTTGATTTTACAGGCAGCCTATCTTTATTAGTGTTTAAATTAATAATTATTTTTGCTATAAAAATAATATATATAATAATTATTATAAACCAAAACTTTTCATCAGCTTTAAGACTATCTAAATATCCCCTATTATATCTATTTTGAACATAATCACCTAATTCAGAAAGAAGCATTAATGTTATAAAAAAAATAACAACTACATCAGTTAAATATATATTATTTAGGTATCTGCTTATGCTATTTTTCAATCTTATATCCAATACCCCACACCACCTTAATATATTCAGGCTCTTTAGTATTTATTTCAATTTTTTCTCTTATCCTTCTTATATGAACAGTTACTGTATTCTCACTTTTATAAAAAGGCTCCTCCCATACTCTTTCATAGATTTCCTTTATTGAAAATACTTTTCCTAAATTTGATGCCAATAGATGGAGTATTTTATACTCTGTTGCTGTAACTTTAATTTCTTCCCCTCTTAATGTTATTTTTTTAGCAATAGTATCTATAACTAAATCTTTAACTTTTATCACATCTTCACTTTCATCAGCATTCAATGGTTTTTCATATCTTCTCAGTTGAGATTTTACACGTGCTACAAGTTCAAGATGATTAAATGGTTTTGTCATATAATCATCTGCTCCTACATTTAATCCTAAAATTTTATCAGAATCTTCTCCTTTGGCTGAAAGCATGATTATTGGTAAGTTTTGCTTTTCTCGTATTTTTAAACAAGTTCTTATTCCATCCAACTTAGGCATCATAATATCTAATATAATGAGATGTATTTTTTGTTCTTCTAAAATATCTAAAGCTTCCAGACCATCTCCAGCTTTAAATACTTTTAAATTCTCACCCCTTAAATATATTTCAATTGCATCTCTAATCTCTTTTTCATCATCAACTACTAAAACATTAAACATGTATTAGCCTCCCTCTTCTGCCACTTAAAATAGCTGCTTTATTATATCTTTAATATTATTTTCTCAATATATTTTTACATTTACACAAAATATTATCTACTATCAAAAATATTATTTCAACTTAAGTTTACATTAATATTTCCTGTTCTTAATTTTTTAACTACATACAACTAAAGTAATCCACATATAAAAATAGTCTGATGTGGAAAACATCAGACCATTTTTATTACTTAACTGAATCTAAATACTTCTTTTGACCAATATCATATAAATTATTTCCCTCAGTATCAATAATAACTACTAAAGGCATATCCTTAACTTCCATTTTTCTTATTGCTTCAGCACCTAAATCTTCATACGCTATAATTTCTGATTTAACTATGCTTTTTCCAATAAGAGCAGCCGCACCACCAATTGCTCCAAAATACACACATTTATTTTTTATAATGGAATTAATAACTTCTTCATTTCTTGCACCTTTTCCTATCATTCCTTTTAATCCTAAATCCATTAAAGCTGGTGCATATGCATCCATTCTATAACTTGTTGTAGGACCTGCTGATCCTATTACATTACCTGGTTTTGCAGGTGATGGTCCTACATAATAAATAGTTTCATTCTCTATATGTAATGGAAGTTCTTTTCCCTCTTTAAGTAAATCTATAAGCCTTTTATGTGCTGCATCCCTTGCAGAATATATAATTCCACTTAATAAAACACTATCTCCAGCCTTTAAGTTTATAAGTTTATCCTCAGTAAGAGGTGTATTTAATCTTATTTCCATAAACTTTATCCTCCTATAAAATTATTTCTTTATGTCTTGTTGCATGACAATTTATATTTACTGCTACTGGAAGACCTGCTATATGTGTAGGATAAACTTCAATGTTCAATCCCAATGCTGTTGTTCTTCCTCCAAAGCCCTGAGGTCCAATGCCTAATTTGTTTACTTTGTCCAATAATTCTATTTCTAAGTCTTTATAAAATTCATCTTTATTTCTAATATTAATTGGTCTTATAAGAGCCTTTTTTGCCAAATAAGCAGCTTTATCAAAACTTCCCCCAATTCCTACTCCAACAACCATAGGAGGACATGGATTAGGACCTGCAGCTTTAACTGTATTAATTATAAATTCTTTAACCCCCTCAAGTCCATCTGATGGTTTAAGCATTCCTATCTTACTCATATTCTCTGATCCAAAACCTTTAGGCGCTAATGTTATTTTAACTTTATCCCCATCAACCACATCATAATAAATAAGAGCTGGTGTATTATCCTTTGTGTTAACTCTTCTTATAGGATCTTCAACTACTGATTTTCTTAGATATCCTTCTTCATATCCCTGTCTTACACCTTCGTTTATTGCTGCTTCTAAATTTCCACCAGTAAAATGAACATCTTGTCCTATTTCTAAAAATATACATGCCATTCCTGTATCCTGACAAATAGGCATTTGTTCATTTTTAGCAATCTCGGCATTAACTATGATTTTATCAAGTACATCTCCAGCTAATGTCCATGTTTCTCTTTCTTTTGCATCCTTAAGTGCATCTTTTATATCATTACCTAAATAGTAATTTGCTTCAATTGATAACTTTTTTATTGCAACAGTAACATCATTTACATTTATTTCTCTCATACAAAAACTCCTCATCTATATATACTAAATATAAGTTTAAATTTATTTTAAATTTTTTACAAGTGTTAAATAAATATTTAACTTTTTATAATATTTTTCTATGAACTTCATATTTTATAATAGATAATAAATTTTGAGGTATTTGTATGGATTCTAATAAATTCAATATAAAAGCGGCAAATGCAATAATTTATTTTTTATTATTTGTTCTTATTACACTAATTATCTATAATATTTATCTATTAATACATAATCCTAAAAATAATATTCAGCCCAAAAATAGTGTAGAAGTTTTTCCATCATAAATTATATCCCGCATTTAAGTTGTTTTAAATGCGGAATATGTTACTTTTCTTGAAAATAATTATTAATTCCTTTTGTTATTCCATCTACTATTTTATTTTGATGTTCTTCAGTTTTTAATTTAGCTTCTTCTTCATTATTTGATAAAAATCCACATTCAACTATTATACTTGCACCATTATAGCCGTCTCTCAATATCTTATATTCACTTTTAGCACACTTAGCTATACGTTTATTTTTATCATTAACACATTCTTTTATTGAATTTTGAACATGGTCAGCTAACAATTTACTCAAATCATTATTGGCATGCCATACCTGAGCTCCATAACATTTTGTTTGAGCAAACATATTTTGATGAATAGAAATAAACACATCACACTTTGTACTTTCTTTCATCTTGCATCTTAATGAAAGATCTTCCACCTTTTTTTCATTAAGTTCTTTATCCTCTTCTCTTGTCATACACACAGTATAACCTTGATTTTTAAGTGACTCCCTTAATTTTAATGAAATTTCAAGATTAATATTTTTTTCTATAGTTCCATTCCTGCTTTGAGCTCCTCCATCAATTCCCCCATGACCAGGATCAATTAGAATTATTTTTTCTTTATCATTTGTTTCACAATGAACCTGCATTGGCATAACAAAAAATATGCATAAAAATGTTGATAAAATAAGCCTCATAATTTTCATACTGCAATCCTCCTGAATGTAAATTCAAATCTGATTTTATTATTCACAATTTTATTATTTTTATGTATATTAGTTGTAATAAGAAAACATGGTCAACAAAATATAGTAGTCTACAAAAAGATATAATTGTCATATTATTGACACAAAACATATATAATAAACTTAAAAAAATAATATTAATCCCAAATTTCATTAATTATTAAAAATACTAAAAACCATCTGTATCCTCTATACAGACGGTTTTTAGTATTTTTAATATTTATATTTTAAATTTTCCCATAACT
>CAZLOP010000052.1:0-8586 GCA_964561205.1 uncultured Clostridium sp.
CTATATTTTAGCTGGTGCTAGGTTTGGTTGTTCAGCCAGAAGGCTGAACTGTTACTTGTAAAGAGTAAAAAATATTTCTGGAATGCACAACATGAATAATTAAATTTTTTCTATTTCTTTAATTAGTTCTTCAACAAGTTCTTCTTCCTTGACTTTTTTTATTATTTCTCCTTTTCTGAATATAATCCCTTCACCTTTTCCTCCTGCAATTCCTATATCAGCTTCTCTTGCTTCTCCAGGTCCATTAACAACACAGCCCATTACTGCTACTTTTATATCCTTATTACAATCACATAATCTTTTTTCCACTTCTTTTGCAATTTCTATTAAATTTATCTGAGTCCTGCCACATGTAGGACATGAAACAAATTCAATCCCTCCGCTTCTTAACTGAAGACTTCTTAATAATTCTTTTGCCACTTTAATTTCTTCAACTGGATCGCTTGTTAAAGATACCCTTATTGTATCCCCTATTCCTTCAGCCAAAAGTGTTCCTATTCCAACACTTGATTTAATTGTTCCTGCAAAAGCTGTTCCTGCTTCTGTAACCCCTAAATGAAGTGGATAATCACATTTCTCTGCAATTAATCTATAGGCATCTATCATCATTTTTACATTTGATGATTTTATTGAAATTACAATATCATAAAATTTTAATTCCTCTAAAATTTTAACATGTCTCAATGCACTTTCTACAAGACCTTCAGCTGTTACCTTTCCGTCTCTTTCTAAAATGTCTTTTTCAAGAGAGCCTGAATTAACACCTATTCTTATTGGTATATTTTTTGCCCTGCAGCTTTCAGCTACTTTTTCTACTCTGTCTCTGCTTCCAATATTACCCGGATTTATTCTTAGTGCAGATACCCCATTTTCAATTGCCTTTAATGCAAGTCTGTAATCAAAATGTATATCTGCCACTACAGGCATTTCTGATTTTTCAGTAATATATTTTAAACTTTCAGCATCTTCCATATCAAGAACAGCACACCTTACAATATGGCATCCACTTTTTTTTAATTGTGATATCTGCTTTAATACTTCTTCAACGTTTTTTGTTCTTATGTTAGTCATTGACTGTATGCTTACAGGAGCATCTCCTCCTACAAAAACATTACCAACCTTTACTTTTCTACAAATTCGTCTATCCATATTTTTTCTCCATTAATAATATTATTTAATAAATAAATTATATATCTTACTACTCTTCTTTACAAACTAAAGAGGGGCTGTTGCACTAAATAATTAGTGCAAAGTTCCTTTTATCTTTGATAAATATTAAAGAATAGAACAGATTTTAATGCGACAGCCCCTTTTTTCATTCTATCTTACACATGAATTAAAAATTTATTGGAAATAAAATATCCTTTATTGTTACAATAACCATTAATCCCATAAGAGCTGCAAAACCAACAAAATTCAATCCAGCCACTACTTTTTCAGGTACCTTCCGTCTTGTAATTAACTCTATAAGAAGAATTACACACCAGCCGCCATCTAATGCAGGAAAAGGAAGTAAATTAAATACTGCAAGGTTTACGCTGATAAAGCCTATAAAATTAATTAAATTCCATACTCCAGCCTTTGCTGTAGCAGTTGTCATTTTTACTATAGTAACAGGTCCTCCCACATCAGTTTTCAAATTGGCCTTCCCTGTAAGTATCATTTCTAATCCCTTAACAGTCTGTGATACATAAGAAACTGTTTCATTTAGTCCTTCTTTAAAACTCTGAATAATATTCGGTTTTTCTTCTACAGCAAACTTAATACCCAAAATTTTTCCTCTTGTTTTGTCTTCCATAGGAACAATATTAAATTCTTTATTTTCTCCATTTCTGTTGATTATAAAATTTAGTGATTCATTCTGAGAAAGTGCCATTGCAACTCTTACATCAGTTGATGTAAACATTCTGCTGTTATCTATCTTTACTATTTTATCTCCAGCTTGAAGACCTGCCTCTGATGCTGCAGAGTTTGGTTCAACAACACCTACAACAGGTTTTGCAAATCCAAAATTAAAGCTGATTGTAGTAAAAATAATAATAGCAAGTATATAATTCATTGTAACACCAGCAATTATTATACTAATTCTTCTTAAAGGAGATTTAGCAGAAAAGCTTCTCTCATCATCTATATTTTCTTCTTCTCCCATCATCTTTACATATCCGCCAATAGGAAGCAGACTTAATGAATATACTGTTTCTTTTCCTTTTTTAGAATAAATTTTAGGCCCCATACCAATAGAAAACTCTTCAACTTTTACGCCATTTAATTTTGCCAAAGCAAAATGTCCAAATTCATGAACTATTATCAGAATACCAAACCCAATTATAGCTGCAATTATAGCTGTTATTGTATTCATCATTTTCCTCCTAAATTTCTTTTTTACTTAATATATATTCTTTTACCATTCTGTCCAAATCTATAATATTGTCTATAGTAACTTCATTTTTTGCTTTCTCCTTAAATACTTTCATTGCATCTTCAATCATATCTGCAATATCTAAAAATTTTATTTTTCTATCTAAAAACAACTGCACACATGCTTCATTTGCACCATTTAAAACTGTAGGCATAAGACCACCTGTTTTTCCACTTTCATATGCAAGCCTCAAAAGTTTGAATGTATCCATATCAGGCTTTTCAAATGTAAGCTGGCTGATTTCATAAAAGTCTATAGTATGACTTACAGCTTCTTTTCTTTCAGTATAATTTAATGCATACTGAATAGGAAGTCTCATGTCCTGAGCAGCAAGCTGAGCTATTATGCTTCCATCAATATATTCAACCATGGAATGAACTATGCTCTGAGGGTGAACAACAACCTGTATATTATCATAATCACAATCAAATAGCCAATGTGCCTCTATAACCTCTAGTCCTTTGTTCATTAAAGTGGCACTATCTATTGAAATTTTTCTTCCCATATTCCACTGTGGATGCTTTAAGGCATCTTCAACCTTTACATTTAATAAATCTTCAGTTTTCCTTCCTCTGAATGGTCCTCCTGATGCTGTAAGAATAACTTTTTTTAATGTTTTTTTGTCATTTCCTCTAAGACTCTGAAATATTGCTCCATGCTCTGAATCAACTGGAAGAATCTTTATCCCATATTCTTTTGCTTTCGCCATTACAATTTCTCCAGCAACAACAAGAGTTTCTTTATTAGCAAGAGCTATATCTTTTTTTGCTTCAATTGCTTTTATTGTAGGTTCTAATCCTATCATACCAACAACAGATGTCACTACTATGTCAATTTCATCTAAAGCTGCTATTTTATTTAATCCTTCAATTCCATAATAAACTTCTGCTGTTATATTTTCTTTTTTGCAGTATTCCTTTATAATTTCTGCACTTTTCTCATTCATCATGGCAATATATTTCACATTAAATTCATTTATTATTTCAATAATTTTATTACATGAAGTATTAGCACTTACACCAATTAATTTTAACTCACCATTAGATTTTCTAATAACATCAAGTGTCTGTGTTCCAATTGAACCTGTTGCACCTAATATTGAAATTTTCTTCATTTTTATTCCTCCTAAGATTTATCCATATCATAAAAAACTATTTCTTTGGCAAATATGCTGTATAACGGGCCACATACTATTCCTAATACACCAAATAAATTTATCCCTATATACAAAGATAGTAATATTACTAAGGGATGTATATTAAGACCACTGCTTAAAAACTTTGCTTCCAAAATTTCTCTAATTATCATAACTAATATATACAGACATATCAAACCAAAACTTATGATATATTTCTTCATTATTATATTGTATATTATAATTGGCACAAATACAATTATAGTTCCTACATAAGGCAGTAAATCCAGCACTCCGCATACAATACTCAAGACAAATGAATGGTCTATTCTTAAAATAAAAAATCCAGCCATTATTTCCAAAACAGACACTGCTGCAAGAATCCCCTGAATCTTTATCATTTTAAAAAAATTATCCTTTTCTTTTAAACTTTTATTTACTATATTTTTAGGAAAAACAACTTTTATAAACTGGTAAAATTTTTCTTTATCAACTAGTATGAAAAAACAACATATATTAGCAATAAAATAGGCCAATATATTGTGGGTTACATTACTTATTAAATTTTCTCCAGTTGAAACTGCTCTTATGTTTAGTCCATTCTGTTTAAAAAAACTTAGAAAACTTTCAAAAAATTTCATATGATTAAAATCAATATTTAATACTCCAGCCATCTGTGATATAAACTCATTTATAACTTCCACATTACTATAATAGATTTCCCTAAAAAAATAAATTATTGTATTTCCAAGATATAATATAATAAGAATTCCAAAAATATTTACCAGTAACAGACTAAGGGCTGCTGCTATATTTTTATTAATGTGAATTCTTTTTAATAATTTATATAAAGGACTGCTTAACATAAGTAATATTATTATTGATAAAAACGGCTTAAAATAATATTTTATAATAAATGTAATAATAACAAAAGCAATAAATAAAAATATAAGATAAATAAATTTCTTATAATCCTTAAAAATCATTAGCCCTCCAATATTGATACTATTTTTATATTTATATGCTTTGAATCATTATATATAATAAAAAAAATCGTAAATTTATTTACTATAAATTTACGATTTGCTATTATAAACCAACTATAAAAGTAAGATAGTAAAAAACTGCTACCCCACAAAAAATTATACTATCAAATCTGTCTAAAATGCCACCATGCCCTGGAATAAGATTACTATAATCCTTAATATCCACATATCTTTTTATAGAAGATGCAACCAGATCTCCAAATTGACCAACAATTCCACACATGGCACCTATAACAAAGAAATGAATTATTGGCATAACACTTACATATCTGCAGACTGCCATTCCAAATATACCTGAAATGACTGTTGCTCCTATCATTCCACCAATAGCTCCTTCAATTGTTTTCTTAGGAGATACTTTTGGACAAAGCTTATGCTTTCCAAAAAATTTACCACTATAAAATGCAGCTGTATCACAAATCCATGATCCAATAAATATTAACCATACCAGAAACATTCCGCCAGACTTTTCATTAACAAGATATATAAAACTAAATAGTAATCCTCCATAAATAAACCCTAAAATAGTTAAAGCCACATCAATAAAGCTGTACTTTAAATTTATTACAGGAATTATCATAAGAAGAGCACATCCTAATATTAAAATGTAAGTGAACTTTTCCATATTATTAAACATATAATACATTAAAAGAAGTATATATCCACCAAATTTTATAGGTTTATATTCTTTCTTAGATACAGCATGATAAAATTCATATAACGCTGCTACTGATAATAAAAATACAAAAGCTTTTAAATACACTCCCCCAAGAAAAACAAATATTATAAATGGAGCAATCATTGCTGCACCAAGATACCTATTATTACTCTTCAAATTGCAGTCACTCTCCTTTATTTTACTTTCCCAAAACGTCTGTCTCTTCTTTGATAATCAATTATGGCTTTTCTTAAGTCCTCTTCTTTAAAATCCGGCCAGTTTATATTTGAATACCAAAATTCTGAATAAGCACACTGATATAACAGAAAATTACTTAATCTCTGTTCTCCTGAAGGTCTTATAATAAGATCAGGATCTTCAATATCCTTTGTATATAGATACTTACTTATAAGTTTAGAATCAATGTCATCATCTTTTATTTTATTTTCTTTTATATCCTTCACTATTAATTTTACTGCTCTTGCAATCTCATCCCTTCCTCCATAGTTAAGAGCCAAGTTAAGATTTATAACTGTATTGTTTTTAGTAAGCTCTACTGCATCATTAATAGCATCAGCACATTGCTTCGGAAGCTTTGTAACATCACCAAAAATATTAATTCTTACTCCATTTTCATTACATTCCTTAAGCTCATTATTCAAATATGTAATAATTAGTTTCATAAGAGCATTAACCTCTTCTTTTGGTCTTGCCCAGTTTTCAGTAGAAAATGTATATAAAGTAAGATTCTTTACTCCCAGCCTTCGGCATTCTTTTAAAATTCTTCTTACTGTTTCAACTCCGGCTTTATGCCCCATTGTCCTTGGAAGATTTCTCTCTTTAGCCCATCTCCCATTGCCATCCATAATTATAGCTATATGGTTGGGCATATTGCTCATATCCAGTTCATCTGACATACTATTATTTTGCTTTGATTTAAACATATCCAACATAATTTTCCCCCACAATTCTTTAGGAAACAAATATTTTTTATAGTAATTAAAATACAGCCTGATATGAAAACAGGCTGTATTTTAACTAAACTATACTGATAAAACCTCTTTTTCTTTTGCTGCAATAATTCCATCTATTTTCTTTACTACTGTATCTGTAATTTTTTGAACATTATCCTCTGCTTTTTTTATTTCATCTTCTGATATATCAGAATCTTTTTTTAGATTCTTTAACTTATCATTAGCAGCTTTTCTTACTGATCTTATGGCAACTTTTGCATCTTCTCCTGTTTTCTTTACATTTTTTACAAGAGCTTTTCTTGTTTCTTCTGTCAATTCAGGTACAATCAATCTTATTACAGTACCATCACTTGATGGATTCATTCCTAAGTCAGACTTTAAAATAGCTCTTTCAATTTCTTTTATTAGAGGTTTTTCCCATGGTGTTATCATTAATACTCTTGGTTCTGGTGTAGAAACATTAGCAACTTGATTTAATGGACACATACTTCCATAATAATCAACTTGAATTTTATCAAGCATTGAAGGATTAGCTCTTCCTGCCTTCATTGTTGATAAATCTTTTTCTAATACAACTATTGTTTTATTCATTTTCTCTTCTGCGTTTTTGATAATTTCTTTAATCATGATTAACCTCCAAAAAAATATTATTTACTACTTACTAAAGTTCCAATGTTATCACCGCACATAGCTTTTTTGATGTTTCCCGGCTCATCTAATCCAAATACTAATATAGGAATATTGTTATCCATACATAAAGATGTAGCAGTTGAGTCCATTACCTGAAGCCCCTGATCTAAAACATCTATATATGTTAGTCTATCATATTTTTTTGCATCTGCATACTTATGCGGGTCTTTATTATATACTCCATCAACCTTTTTAGCTAAAAGAATTACATCTGCTTCAATTTCTGCTGCTCTTAATGCTGCTGTAGTATCAGTTGAGAAATATGGATTTCCTGTTCCTGCAGCAAAAATTACAACTCTGCCTTTTTCTAAATGTCTCATTGCTCTTCTTCTTATAAATGGCTCTGCAACTTCTTTCATCTCTATAGCAGTCTGAACTCTTGTCATTACTCCAACCTGTTCCAAAGAATCCTGTAGTGCTAATGCATTAATACATGTAGCCATCATTCCCATATAATCAGCAGTAGTTCTATCCATGCCTTCTCCGCTTCTTCCTCTCCATATATTTCCACCGCCTACAACAGCACCTACTTCAACACCCATATCAACTAATTCTTTAATTTCCAATGCTATTCTTTTGGCCACATTAAAATCCAATCCAAATCCACTTATACCTGCCAAAGCCTCTCCTGAAAGCTTTAATATAACTCTTTTATACTTGCATTCTGACATTTAAAATACCTCCTAATGGTTAGCTTTATTCTCTTAACTATCTATATACTAAATTCAATATTATTATATCAACTTTATTTCCAACTTCAATACATATCTTAATTTTTAAAAAAAGAGAACACATTGTGTTCTCTCCTTTATATATGGGATAAAACTATTTACCCATTTGTGCAGCAACTTCTGCAGCAAAATCTACTTTTTCAACTTCGATTCCTTCTCCTCTTTCGTATCTTACGAATCTAGTTACTGTAACTGGAGAACCGATTTCTTTTGATTTTTCAGCTAAGAATTTGTTTATAGTCTTATCACTATCTTTTACCCATACTTGCTCTAAAAGACAAACTTCTTTGTAGTATTTGTTAATTCTGCCATTAACCATTTTTTCTACTATGTTTTCAGGCTTACCTTCATTTAAAGCTTGAACTCTGTAAATTTCTTTTTCTTTTTCTAATGTTTCATTATCAACATCATCTTTACATAAGAATAATGGGTTTGCAGCAGCTATTTGCATACATACATCTTTAGCAATTTCATCTAAAGAATCACTAGCAGTATCACAAGCTAATTCTACAAGAACACCAATTCTTCCGCCACCATGGATATAGCTCTTAACAATTCCATTGTCTATATTAAATTTAGTGAATCTTCTTATTGTCATGTTTTCACCAAGTTTAGCTATTAATGATTTTAAAGCATCAGCTACTACTGTTTCACCATCAAATTTTTCATTTGACAATTCTTCAACATTTTTAACAGCAGTTGAAACAACAATTTCTGCTAATCTATCAGCAAAACCTGTAAATTCTTCATTCAATGCAACGAAGTCAGTTTCGCAGTTAAATTCAATAATAGCACCAGTTTTCTTATCTTCACTAATAAATGTTTTAACTACACCTTCCGCTGCAGTTCTTCCTGTTTTTTTAGCAGCATCTGCAAGCCCTTTTTCTCTTAAAAATTCTACTGCTTTATCTTTATCTCCTTCAGTTGCAACAA
>CAZLOP010000053.1:0-8443 GCA_964561205.1 uncultured Clostridium sp.
TAAGTCTGTAGGTTTAGATGGAGAAATAATTTCTCTTGATACATTTGGCGCATCAGGAAATGCAAATGAATTATTTAAGCAATTTGGCTTTACAGTTGATAATGTTGTTGATACAGCAGTTAAAGTTGTTAATAAGTAAAAAATTAAAGCTATTCACGTATTAAGGCAAAAAGATATTTATTGATATAATATAAGTTTCTTTTGGAAGTGACTACCCCCTTCTGCCACTTCCAAAAGGAAATAATATTAAAAAATTAACCAAATTTAAAAATCCCGTAATCCCATAATATATCATAATATAGAACTTTGAGAAAGGTGTGGTTAGATGAATATTAAAAAAGTTACTGATTTAGAATTCAGAAAGTATGGAAAAATTCTAAAAAACTATGATTGTTCTGAAATATTAGAAAAAATGAAAAATACACCACTTCCTAATGATGTAATATATGAACCATCAATAAAAGAACTAGAAGAATTAAAAATTAATGAAGATTTAACAGAAAGAGAATTTGGAGGACTTCCAATTCAAATTGGATATTGTAATGGTAACAATTACATGCTTAATGCTGTTGAATATCACAGATCTTCTGAAATAAACATAGCAGTTACAGATCTTATTTTATTAATAGGCAGCCAGCAGGATATTAATGATGATTATTCATATGATACTGCTAAGATAGAAGCTTTCTTAGTTCCAGCAGGAACAATAATAGAAGTGTATGCAACTACCCTTCATTATGCACCATGTAATGCAGATCAAGAAGGTTTCAAATGTGTGGTTGTATTACCTAAAGATACAAATCTTCCATTAGAAAAGGAAGTTGAAAAATCTGGTGAAGATGCATTATTGTTTGCTAAAAATAAATGGCTTATTGGTCATAAAGATACGGACTTAGGTGAGCAAGGAGCATTTATTGGATTAATAGGAGAAAATATATCATTAAAATAATTATTTTTAATGATTTGAGTAATTGTTTTCAAAAATATATTGTGTGTAGATTGATAAGAATTTGATAATATTAAAATATGATTTGGAGGAATTAGATATGAATAATATACCAAAAGTTAAATTAGGAATAGTAGCTGTAAGTAGAGACTGCTTCCCTATGGAGTTGTCAGCTAACCGTAGAAAAGCTGTAGTAGAAGCCTTCGATGGAGATATTTATGAATGTAAAACAACTATAGAAAATGAAATACACATGAAAAAAGCTTTAGCAGAAGTTAAAGAAGCAGGAGTAAATGCATTAGTAGTTTATCTTGGAAACTTTGGACCAGAAACATCAGAAACATTACTTGCAAAAGAATTTGATGGACCAGTTATGTTTGTGGCAGCAGCAGAAGAAAGTGGTGATAATTTAGTAGGTGGACGTGGAGATGCTTATTGTGGAATGCTTAATGCTAGTTACAATTTAGCACTTAGAAATGTAAAAGCATATATACCAGAGTATCCAGTTGGAACAGCATCTGAAGTTGCTGAAATGATTAAAGAATTTATACCAGTTGCAACAGCTTTAATTGGGCTTAAGAACTTAAAAATAATTTCTTTTGGTCCAAGACCTCAAGATTTCTTAGCTTGTAATGCACCAATTAAACAATTATATAATTTAGGTGTTGAAATAGAAGAAAACTCTGAATTGGATTTATATGCAGCATTTAATGATCACAAAGATGATCCAAGAATACCAGATGTAATAGCTGATATGGAAAAAGAACTAGGTGAAGGAAATAAAATGCCTGGTATTTTACCTAAGCTTGCACAATATGAAATTACACTATTAGATTGGATGGAAGAGCATAAAGGATCTAGAGAGTTTGTAGTATTTGCTAATAAATGCTGGCCTTCATTCCAAACTCAATTTGGATTTGTACCATGTTATGTTAATAGTAGATTAACTGCTAGAGGAATTCCAGTGTCATGTGAAGTTGATATTTATGGAGCATTAAGTGAATATATTGGAACTTGTATAAGTCAGGATGTAGTTACATTATTAGATATAAATAACACAGTACCAGTTGATATGTATGAATCAGAAATTAAAGGCAAATTTGATTATACATTAAAAGATACATTTATGGCATTCCACTGTGGAAATACTGCAGCATGTAAATTGACAAGCTGTACTATGAAAAATCAAATGATTATGGCTAGAAGCCTAGAACCAAATCAAGAACCAAATATTACAAGAGGAACTCTTGAAGGAGATATCATTCCAGGAGAAATTACATTCTTTAGATTACAAAGTAATGCAGATGCTGAGCTTACTGCATATGTTGCAGAAGGTGAAGTATTACCAGTAGCTACTCGCTCATTTGGAGCAATTGGGATATTTGCAATACCAGAAATGGGAAGATTCTATCGTCATGTATTGATTGAAGGAAGATATCCACATCATGGAGCAGTGGCATTTGGTCATTATGGAAAAGCTATATATAACTTATTTAAATACTTAGGTGTTACAGAAGTTGGTTTTAATAGACCAAAAGGAATGCTTTATAAAACAGAAAACCCATTTATAAAATAGCTCTCTTATAAATATAATATAAAAATATAATAATTATGAGCATAAGATGTTATATCTTATGCTCATAATTTTATGAATTTCTATATGCTAATTGATGAGTTTTATTTATTTTTAAAAAATTTCTATTAAATGATCTGATACTTGAATATCCACATTCATAAGCTATATCTGTTATTGAATTTTCTGTGTTTTTTAATAAATAAAGTGCATAATTTATTCTATTTTCGTTAATAAAATCTACAAATGATATTCCTAAAACATTGTTAAGATATCTAGACAAATAAGTATAACTATAACCTAACTTAGACGCTATGCTTCGTAATGAAATATTCTTTGTGAAATTTTCTTGTATATAATTTAGAGATTTATGTAATAGCTCATAGTCGCTTCTGGCTGTACTTAATATATTGGTATTTCGTATTGCTTCCGAACAAATAAGATAAAAATATGCTTTCATTTCAATAATATTATCATTATCTAAGAATACTTTGTTCAATACCAATGTTTTAACAGGTGGAGATAATGTGAAAACTGGATTTTCCAAGTATTTAGCATAGATCATGTTATGAAATGTTTTTACAAATTCAGGAGAAAAAACAGATATATATGAATCTGAAGTATCTATAGTTGAAAATGAGTGAATTTCATAAGGAAGTATGATAATGCATTCATTTTTGTTTATAGTAAAAGTCTTGTTGTTTATAGTTACCTGCATTTGACCGTCTTTTACATATAAAAATTCAAAACTTCTGTGTAGATGTCTTGGAAAATTGAAATCATAATTATGATAGTGATTATAATCATTGGCTTTTCCAAAATGATGGGATTCATATGTCAGCATAAATTTCCTCCTCTGTAATACAATATGTTTAACCATATTATACAAAATGATAATATAATAAGTCAATTTGACTGTTATTTCCCAATGAAGCTTCAGTTACTTTTTGTCTTGTAATTGGTTACAAATAAATTACTTATGGAAAATGATTTCATTTAATTAAATGCTTATTTTTAAGCAGCTATTATTTGTGAATAAAAATGATAGATATAATATATAGGATAAATATTGTCTATAATTATACAAGTAATTTCTTGTGAGCATAGTAGGATTTTAGGTATTATTAGTATGAAGAAAGCGATAATAATGAAAACATTAACATATTATTTTTTCTTTAACAATATAAAAGCAAATATTTAATAAAAAAAGAAAGAAGGGATTTAATGAAACATAATTGTAGAATTACTCATAATGAAGCTTTAAAAAAAGCCAAAGAGTTAGTATCACAAATGACATTAGAAGAAAAAGCTTCACAGTTAACATATAATTCAGCACCAATAAAACACTTAAATATCCAAAGATATAATTGGTGGGGAGAAGGCTTGCATGGTGTTGCAAGAGCAGGAACAGCAACTGTTTTTCCACAAGCTATTGGACTAGCAGCAACTTTTGATGAGGAATTATTAAATAGAATAGCAGATATTATAGCAACAGAAGGAAGAGCTAAATATAATGAATATTCGAGTAAAGATGATAGAGATATTTATAAAGGAATAACATATTGGTCACCTAATGTTAATATTTTTAGAGATCCAAGATGGGGAAGAGGACAAGAAACTTATGGAGAAGATCCATATTTAACATCAAGACTTGGTGTAGCTTTTGTAAACGGTCTCCAAGGAAATGATAAGTATCTGAAAATTGCAGCTTGTGCAAAGCACTTTGCAGTTCATAGTGGTCCTGAAGGATTAAGGCATGAATTTGATGCAGTTGTAAACCAAAAGGATTTATATGAGACATATTTACCAGCATTTGAAGCATGCGTAAAAGAAGCTGATGTAGAAGCAGTGATGGGAGCGTATAATCGTACTAATGGAGAACCATGTTGTGGAAGTAAGACTTTATTAAAGGATATTTTAAGAGGAAAATGGAAATTCCAAGGACATGTTGTATCAGACTGTTGGGCTATAGCAGATTTTCATACTAATCACAAAGTGACAAGTACAATAACTGAGTCAGCTGCATTAGCAATAAAAAATGGATGTGATTTAAACTGTGGAAATGTATATTTGCAAATGCTTTTGGCATATAAGGAAGGTTTGGTTACTGAAGAAGATATAACGACAGCTGCTGAAAGATTAATGGCAACAAGAATCAGATTAGGAATGTTTGATGATGATTGCAAATACAACAAGATACCATATGAAGTTAATGACTGTAAAGAACATAATGAAGTATCTTTAGAAGCAGCAAGAAAATCAATGGTATTGCTTAGAAATGATGGTATATTACCAATAGATAAAGCAAAGTTAAAAAGCATTGCAGTAATTGGACCAAATGCAGACAGTCAGATAATGTTAAAAGGTAATTATTCTGGAACAGCTTCAAAATATACAACTATATTAGAAGGAATTCAAAATGGTGTATTAGATGAGACAAGAGTATATTATGCTGAAGGATGCCATTTATATAAAGACAGAGTAGAAGAACTAGCAATGGCTGGTGATAGAATAAGCGAGGCTGTATCTGTAGCTGAAAGATCAGATGTAGTTATATTATGTTTAGGTTTAGATTCTACAATAGAAGGTGAACAAGGTGATGCTGGTAACAGCTATGGTGCAGGAGATAAAGAAAATTTAAAACTTCCAGAGGAACAACAAAATTTATTAGAAAAGGTTCTTGAAACTAATAAGCCAGTTATTGTTGTACTTGGAGCTGGCAGTGCACTTACATTAAGTGGTGTAGAAGAAAAATGTGCAGCTATAGTACAAGCTTGGTATCCAGGAAGTCATGGCGGAGAAGCTTTATCAGATTTAATTTTTGGTAAGTATTCTCCAAGTGGTAAATTGCCAATTACATTCTATAAGAATACTGATAATTTGCTTGAATTTACTGATTATTCAATGAAAGGCAGAACTTATAGATATATTGAAGAAGAACCATTATATCCATTTGGATATGGCTTAACATATTCTAAAGTAGCATTAGAAAATTTAACTGTATCAGAAGCTGATAAGGACTTTGAAAGTGTACAAGTTTCTATAGATATTGAGAATATTGGAGAATATGATATTGAAGAAGTAGTACAGTGTTATATAAAGAAAATTGATGCACCATATGCTCCACTAAATCATAGTTTAGCTGGTTTTAAACGAATAGGCTTAGCTAAAGGTGAAAGAAAAACAGTAACCATGAATATTTTGAGACATGAATTTGAAGATGTTAATGATAACGGAGAAAGAATTATGGATACTGACAAATTTAAATTGTTCGTAGGAATTTGTCAACCGGATAAAAAGAGTGTAGAATTGGTAGGAATTGAGCCACTAAGTGTAGAATTATATGTTTAGTAAAATATTATTTTTCTGTAATTTTATAATAATAAGTAAAGAAAATTTTAATTACAAGAAATATATTACACTAAAATATTACAGACTATAATCAGGATAATATATTTTGCATCGTTAATATAAAATATAAGAAAAGGAGGAACTACAATTGGAAAATGTATTTTTGGAAATGAAAAACATACATAAGAAGTTTCCCGGTGTTTATGCATTAAAAGGAGTACAGTTGAAGATCAGAAAAGGAGAGGTTCATGGTCTGTTAGGGGAAAATGGAGCAGGTAAATCTACACTAATGAAAATATTAGGAGGGGTACATGCTCAGGATGAAGGACAAATAATTGTTAATGGATCTAATTGTGGAAAAATAACACCAGAAAAAGCAGTTACAATAGGAATTGGATTTGTTCATCAGGAATTAAATTTAGCAGAAGCATTATCAGTTGCTGAAAATGTTTTTATTGGAAGACTTCCATATAAGAATAAATTTTTAAATATAGTTGATTTTAAGAAGCTGCATGATGATACAAAAGCAATATTAGATAAATTAGAAATTGATATTGATCCAGGTGAAATTGTTAATACATTACCTACAGCAAAGAAGCAAATGATAGAAATTGCTAAAGCTATTAGCTTAAATGCAAAAATTATCATTTTTGATGAACCATCAACATCATTATCAGAAAAAGACGTTGATAATTTGTTCAGAGTAATTAGAACTTTAAAGGAAAGTGGAGTTTCAATAATTTATATATCACATAGATTAAAAGAAGTATTTGAAATATGTGATAGAGCTACAGTATTAAGAGATGGTCAGTATATAGGCGAATGTAAAATGGATGAAATCGAAGAAAAACAGCTTATAAATATGATGGTTGGAAGAAATTTAACTGAATTATTCCCTAAAGAAGTATTTGAACCTGGAGAATATTGCTTAGAAGTAGAAAATTTATGTGATTACAATAATAAGGTTAAGAATGTAAGTATAAAGGCAAGAAAAGGTGAAATATTAGGACTTGCTGGGTTAGTTGGAGCTGGAAGAACTGAATTGGCTCGTTTAATATTTGGTGCAGATCCTATTAGCGAAGGAACAATTAAAGTTAATAATCAAAAAGTTGACATTAAATCACCACTTGATGCTATTAGAAACGGAATTTGTCTACTAACAGAAGATAGAAAAAGTCAAGGATTATCATTACAAATGAGTGTAGTTGATAATATTACAATAACTAATTTGAAATCGTTTATTTTAGATCACAAAGCATTAAGGGAAGTAGGTAGAAGATATCAAAATGCTATTGAAATAAAAATTGCAAATCTTGATGTTTTAGCAGGAACACTTTCTGGAGGGAATCAACAAAAAGTAGTTTTAGGAAAATGGTTAAATTCAGACTCAGAAATATTTATATTTGATGAACCTACAAAAGGAATTGATGTAGGAACAAAAGCTGAAATATATGAAATTATGAATGATTTGGTTAGAAAAGGAAAAATAGTAATAATAATATCTTCAGAGTTACCAGAATTATTAGGAATGTCAGACAGAATATATGTAATGTGTGAAGGAAGGATTACAGGAGAGCTTCAAAGAAAAGATGCAAATCAGGAAGAAATTATGAGATTAGCTACATTAGGAGGTATTAATTAATATGAGTGAAAAGGTTTTAAAAAGTCAAGTTGAAACTAAAAAAATCAAATTTAATTTAAAGGATATGGCAGTAAAATATTCTATATATTTAGTATTATTTGTTCTTGTTGTTGCATTCTCAGTAATGAGTCCAGACTTTTTAGGAACTGCAAATGTATCAAATTTCTTTAGACAAATCCCAACAGTTGGTATATTAACAGTTGCATATGCTATGATTTTGATAACTGGTAATGTTGATTTATCTATGGGTGCTAATGCAGCATTTTCAGGATGTGTTGCAGTATACTTAGCTGTTAATGGAGCTAATCCAGTAGTAGCAATAGGTGCAGCATTAATTGTAGGTGCATTGTGGGGATTACTTAATGGAGTCTTAATAACTACATTTAAGTTAAATTCATTTATTTTAACATTGGGTACATGTTATTTAATAAGAGGTTTAATTTTATTTTTTACAAATGGGATCTATATTAAAGGTCTTCCAGGATGGTTTTATAAAATATCAAATGTTAAGATTGGAACTCCATTAATTCATACTAACACAATAGTATTTGTTGTAATATTTTTAATAATAATGTACATCATGAAGAATACTAGATATGGAAGATACTGTTATGCAGTTGGTTCTAATAAAGAAGCTAGTAGATTATCAGGAATTAATGTAAACAAACATATTATAAAAGTGTTCGTAATAGAGGGTGTTATAGCAGCAATAGCAGGTATATTATTAATGTCTAATATAAATGTTGGTGCACCAAGTGAAGTAAATGGACCTGAATTATATGCTATGGCAGGTTCAATAATGGGAGGAGTTGCTTTTGATGGTGGTGTAGGTACTATAGGCGGAGCAATCGTTGGTATCTTAACACTACAAGTATTCCAAAATGGATTAGCTATATTAGGAGTAAATTCATTTATTCAACAAGCAGTAACT
>CAZLOP010000054.1:0-8376 GCA_964561205.1 uncultured Clostridium sp.
CCTTCAAAGTGTGTATTTATCAGTAATTTTGATTTACTGAGCAAACCCTAAATAAATCTTTCTGTATACATGCCTCCTACTCAATAATTTAGCAGATTAGAAATAATATATTTATTTAGAGTAATTAGGTCTATCTTGATCTCCATCAGCTTTACAGAAACAACAACCTTTTATATTGCTATTTATCCATATATCTATATTTTTCAATACGAATGGTTCAAAATAATTAGGAATTATGTTTGAATCATTTTCAGTTCTTTCTATAAAACCTGCTTCCTTTATATATTTGTCATCAATTCCATAGCAATAAAAATCGATATACTCATAATAATTTAACAATTGTTCAAAAGAATTATTTAGCCCACTAAATGCTTTAGCCTCTCCAATAAAATCAACTATTCTAAATATCTTACTTTTATTATACTCAACTTCTCTTCCTATAAGAATGCCTTCTACCACTTCAAAATCATTATAAATTCCATAAACATAATAATTATATATTGGGTGTTTAAAAAAACGTTTATCAATATACCATGTATCTTTATATGGTATATTCAATTTATACTTACTTAAATCAAATTTTTCTGAAAGCTCTTTTATATCATAATACCTTTTTAAAGTCTTTTTTCTTTTATATATACTAATACTTGTTTTTCTTATATTATTAATACTTGCTATCCTAAAATCATTTTTTGTAGAAAGCATGTAATAATGTTTCATCTTACCTACCCAATAATCAAGTGCTATTTTTAATACAGGAATTGATGTCTGAATATTAGCACCAACTCCCATCTCACTTCTACATTTAGTCATATTTATGAGTCTCTTCATTAATTCTATTCCTAAAAAGGACATTACCTTTCTTTTATCTGTAATTTTCCACATTACACCCCATATATCCAAATATTTTTTTTCTTTAGATGCTGGAAGATATCCAATAATTCCATCAATAATATTACTACTTTTTTCTATTGCTAAAATAAAATTAATATGTTTTTCACCTGAAAATTCATATAAAAAAAACTCTTTATTATTTGCTAGTATATGATTTTCTCCCCATTCATTTTTAATAAATAGCATTATATTATCTACATCATGTAATGTAGCAAATCTAAACAAATATTTTTCATCAAACTTATTCATTTATTACCTCTGATCTATAGATTGTAAATACTCAATTATTGAGTTTATGTTTTTGAATGAGTCTGCATCTAATGTTTCTAAGTTGATTTTTATCCCCACTTTTTCATCTATATATATTAAAAGCTGTATAATTCCAAAAGAGTCTAGAACACCATTTTCAAAAAGGTTTGTAGTTTTATCAACAATTATATTTTTATCATCTGCTAATTCTTGTATATATTTTTCAATTTCTTTTTCCATCATATAATAATTTTCTCCTTATTTAAATCTTTTAAAACCATTTTCTTTCAACTTATTGTCTATAAAAATTTCATCAATATGCCCATCTATTATTACAGCTTTAATTATATCTAATGCATATTTTATTCTTTCTTCTGATTCTGCCCCTATTCCTATTCTTATAAAATTTTTAGTACTTTTCCCATATGCTGAACCAGGCACTGCAGATATTCCATATTTAAACAATAAATACATACATAAATTTATATCCGAATTTCTTAATTTATCAATATTAACAAAGAAATAAAATGTTGCCTCTCCTTCTAAATATTCTAAATTAATCTTATCCATATACTCTTTAATTCTTTGTCTTTTTCTTACAACTTCTTTTACTTGAGGCAAAGTTATTCTAATAATATCATCAAAATATTCAGATAAATACATTTGCAAAATTGTAGGAGCACATGTTATAAGATGTTGATTCAATTTTAAAATATTATTTATTATTTGTTTATTCGCTATAACATACCCTATTCTCCATCCAGACATACCCATATTCTTAGAAAGTGAATTTACAATAATAACATCTTCTAAATTTGTTGCAATTTCTGCTATAGATGTAAACTTATTCCTATCAATAAAATCACTATAGGCTTCATCAACTAATAAATATATTCCCTTTTTTTTACACTGAGCATAAATTTTTTCCAATTCATTCTTAGTATATACCCATCCCGCAGGATTATTGGGATTATTTAAAATAAGCATTTTCGTTTTATCTGTAAAAAAATCCGAAATTTTATTTTTATCATAACTATATGGTATAAATTTAACAACTCCATCTGCAAGTTTTATTTGCTCTTTATAACTCAACCAAGCTGGTTCATGTATTAATACTTCATCTCCAAAATTTAATATTGTCTGAATTGCCATATAAATAATTGGTTTTGATCCACATGATATCAATATTTGTTCAATGTCATCTATACTTGCATTATATTGTTTATTATAATATTCTAATATCTTTTTCCTAAGTTCTGGTAAACCACAACTTTCTGAATAATGATATCCCTTTTCAAAGTTTAATTTACTAAAATCAAACATAGGAATATTAAAGAATGCTTCTCCTAATGATAAGGTAATTATATCAATTCCCTTTCTTTTCTCACTATATACTAATTGGTTCATATATATTGAAAGAGCTTCAGGAATATTTCTTATTTTCTCACTAATCTGCATAGCCACTACTACTTACTCACCTCACATCTTTTTCTAAGTTCTTCTTTTCTTATTTTTCCTGAATCAGTATGAGGAAATTCTTTATATACTTTTATAGTTTCAGGTTGCTTATATTCAACTAAATTATTTATTAACCATAATTTCAATTTAGCTATTAATTCACTTTCACACTTATAATTCTCAGGTACTATATTTAAAATGTAACTTTCACCATAAAAATCATGTTCTATGGAAACTGCTGCAACTTCTTTAATCCACTCATTTTTACTGACTAAATTTTCAATTTCTTTTAGCGATACAAACATCCCTCCTTTTTTTATTATTTCACGATCTCTACCAACTAAAATCACTTGATTATTATTAAATTTTACTAAATCTTTTGTATAAAAAAAGCCACAATCATCTTTTTCTATATTAACTTTCCCAAAATTATCTAAATAGCCTTCAAATATAAATGGTGTTTTTACCCACAATTCATAAATATCTTCTGAATTTTTAAATTCTTTCATTTTAACATCAACATAAGGTAAAATTTCTCCAACACTTCCCTCTTCTCTTTTATCTAAATTATTAATGTTTTCTGCTGTTATAAAAGTCGTTTCAGATAAAGCATAATTTTCATACAATTTGATACCAAATTTTTCTTCAAACTCTATTTTTGTCTCTTTCTTTATAGGAGCTGTTCCAATAAATGCTATTTTTACATCGTCATCACAACATTTTTTATAATTTCCATCCATAATCTGAGTCATTTTTAATAATCCTTTAACTATAGTTGGTACAAACCATATTGCATTAATTTTATATTTCTTTATATTATTCCAAAAATTAATTATAGTCTTTCCACTAAAAGGTTCTGTTATTAAAAAACTGCCATTACAACTTATAGGTATTAATGCGAGATTAAACAATCCCCCCAAGTAAGACATAGGCAAATAATTCCAAAATTTATATTGTGACTTCTCAATATTATAAAATTTTGCAAATTCACATGCACTACTCCAAAGAGTATCTCCATCTAATACCATTGCTTTTGGTACACCTGTTGTTCCACTTGTAAATAAGTATACTTTACCACTTTTACTTTTCGACGCATTGGTCTTTTCTTTAGGCAACCATTCCAAATTTCCATCACAACATATTGATATTATATTACTGTTTTTTTGTATGTTTGCTGATGTTCCTATTTCATCTTTCTTAATAATAATCTTAGGTTTTATTATATTAGTCCATTTTTGTATTTCTGTCTCTGTTGCATGACAAGGTAATGGTGCATATCCATATCCACCTTGTAATACTGCTAAAAAACAGATTATAGCTTCTGGTGAATTAGGTAATAATGTAAGTACAACATCGCCTTGCTGTAAATTACTTTTTTCAAACAAATATAAATATCTATCTACATATTGACTAACTTCTTCATAAGAAAATTTTTTTACTGTAAATCCATTATCATATATTATCATTTCTTTATCTATATTTTCTAAACAACTCTTAGTAAAATCTTCAACAAATTTTCTCATAATATTTCCCCTTTTTCAATAAGTATTTGATTATCTATAGTTAATGTTGGTTTCTTAATAACAAAATCTAAATGAAAATCAACTTTATTTTTCCCACCTATTGTCCAATTTGATCCAAATCCAAAATGTACGCATCCATATGTTCCTTCATCCACTAACATATTGCCACAAAGAGTTGCTTGCCTATTTAGACCAATTCCCAATTCTCCAAGAATATATGACTTGCTGTTTGATTTTGACATTATAGCTTTAAGTTTACTTTCCAGTTCTTTGTTTTCACAACAAATCTGATTCATTCTACCATTATTTATATATAAAATAATAGGTTCTTTTAATATACCTATTTTTTCATGTGTAATAGATCCATCAACAACTATAATTCCCTCAGTTTTCTCCTCAACAGGTGCTACATTAGCCTCTATATCTGGTGGTGATCCTAATAAATATTTTTTATTAACAAATCCCGGGCAACTATTTCCTCTTCTGCCCTCTATGCTAAGTTCTAATCTAGTTCCTGAATCAGAAGTAACTATAATTTTATTACCTTTAGTTAATTTCTTACTTACTTTCTCAACTATTTTCAAATTGGATTTATAATCCTCTTTAATCGCATCACATTTTAACAATTCCTTATTATATTCTGGCATACTTAAAAATGGTATTCCCATTTGATTTGCAATTTTTCTAGCATTAGTATGAGCTAATGAATATTTTGTTATACAAAATATCAAATCAACTTGTAGCATTTTTTCAACAACTCTCTTGCTTGGTTCTTCTCCATGTCTATCAGATAATTCTATCTCTTCAGAATATACACACTTGCTTACAGATAATAATTTTTCTATAAAATATTTAATAATTTCTTTAGTTGAATCATCATAAATAATTAAACACTTACAATCACTATTTATATCTGTACAATTATTAACTATATGATTTACAGCTTCTTTAAAAACCACTTTTTTGTTTCTCCTTATATTATATATTTATTATATCCATGACTTATAGGTGGGAAATCATTAGTATCAAATCTTTTCAATTTATAAATATTATGATTTTCTAAATCTGCCACTCCAACTTCAGTTCCTAATCCAAATTTGCATCCATTTTCCTTTATATATTGAATCATATTATCATTATAAGATCCGTAAGGCGCACACATTATCCAATTTTTCCTATCTATTATTTCTTCATAAACATCAAGTGCTTTATTTACATCAGTTACCATATCATTATAAGATAATTCCCCCAACCAGTTATGATCATAACCATGTATTCCAAACACCATTCCATTATCTTTCATAAGTTTAATTTGATCATAATTCATATACAATTCATTACAAAATGCCTCTTCTGATACTTTAATATACAGGGTAAATAAATCATCAACTATTAAATTCCTTAATCTACATGGCAATTTATATTGAAGTAAAGTTTTAATAAATACAATTTCTTCACTATCAAATCGACTTGTTTTATCCACTTCATCATATAATTCTTTGTTAGTAGGTATCTTAAACTCATTTCCTCTATAATAATCAAGCCTTTCATATACCTTTAAAAGTAATTCTTTTATAGGTACACTAGCTAAAATAAAATGTATCTTGTTTACATCTAATACTTTTCTTTCTCGTATTATTTTCGCTGGCATTGAAAAAAAGGCACTCAAATTATTCTTTAACAATATTGGAAATACATTTGTATAATGATCTATATATCCATCATCAAAAGTTAATAACAAACTGTTATTAGGTAAATTTTTTTCATTATTAATAGCTTTCTCAACATCATGTACTGACACTAAATTGAAATTCTTTTTAAAAAATTCAATTTGCTGTTTAAATAATTTTAAATCAAGACCTTTAATATTGGGAAATCTTGATGCCTTCAAATCTCTTACATAGTGATACATAACAATAGATAGTTTATTCATATTATTCCTCCAGTATACTTTTAATTTCTTTTACAACTCTTTCAATATCTTTTTTAGTAAGATTTGTGCTACATGGAATATTTACTATTCTATCATGATAATAGACTGCTTTCTCAATCTTATATATTTCACAATTTTTATATGGTTTTTGTTCATGTATCAATCCCCAAATTGGTCTTGTTTGAATTTTCTTTTCACTTAATTTATTTACAAAAGCATCTCGTTCTATGTTATTTATATCTAATATAAATGAATAAAACCAATAATTAGGATGTATATCATTTTTGAAATCCAGCATTTCTAAATGGCTTCCTTTAAATAATTTATTATATAAATTATAGTTTTCTTTCTTGTGCTTAACAAAATCAGTAAGTTGCTCTAATTGAGCAACTCCTACTGCTGCTTGCAAATTAGTCATCCTATAATTATATCCTATTTCATTATGTATATAATTAAGCGTATCATCTTTTGCCTGAGTGGAAAGATACTTTACCTTTTGAGCATCATCTTGATTTTTAGCAACTAGCATACCTCCACCACCAGTAGTAATAATTTTGTTTCCATTAAATGAATAACATCCAAAATCACCAATTGTACCGGCAAACTTTCCTTTATATTTTCCTTCTGTATAATATGTTCCCAAAGCCTCTGTTGCATCTTCAATTACTTTCAATTTATATTTATCAGCAATGTTAATCAATTTTTCCATATTGGCCATATTACCAAAAACATGAACAACTATTACAGCCTTAATTTTTTTCTTGCTTTTCTTGTTAATTAAAACATTATTTTCAAAACAACATTCATTTTCACAAAATTCTTGCAGTTTATCCATATCCATAGTAAGACTATCATCACAGTCCATAAATACTGGATCTGCATGACAATATTTCACAGGGTTTACTGCTGCAATAAATGTAAGTGTAGGAACTATCACTTCATCATTTGGCTCTATTCCACTTTGTATTAGCGCAAGATGAATTGCTGATGTGCCGCTTTGACAAGCTACCGCACAATCTACTTTAAGATATTTTGCTATATTTTCTTCAAATATATCTATATACGAGCCACCTGTAGACACCCATTCTTTTTCTAATGCATCTGTTACATATTTAATTTCATTTCCTTTTAGGTTAGGAACTGATAAAGGTATAAATTCTTCCACACTTTCACATCCTTTTACTTATATATTATAAATATCAGCTTTATATTGATTTAAATTTTCTTTATTTTTAAACCAGTCTATTGTTTCACTTATACCTTGTTCAAAAGTATATCCAGGCTTCCACTTTGTTAATTTTTGTATTTTTTCATTACATCCAAGTAATCTATTAACTTCACTTTTTTCAGGTCTTATTCTCTGTTCATCACAAATAATTTTCGCATTTGGATTAATTTGTCTAATAAGCTCTGTTGCTAATTTTTCTATAGAAATCTCTTTTTGAGTAGCTATATTGATTTCTTCTCCAATAGTTTTTTCACTTGTCGCTATTTCATAAAATCCATTAACAGTATCTTTCACATAATTAAAATCTCTTGTAGGTGACAAATCTCCTAATTTAATCTCTTCCTTCCCATTTAATAACTGAGTTATAATAGTTGGAATGATAGCTCTTGCAGATTGTCTTGGCCCATAAGTATTAAATGGTCGCACTATACTTACTGGTAAATCAAAGCTTCTAAAAAATGACTCTGCTAATCTGTCAGCACCTATTTTGGTAGCTGAATATGGAGACTGTCCTTGAAAAGGATGTTTTTCATCAATTGGAACATATTTTGCTGTACCATAAACTTCTGATGTTGATGTTACAAGTATTCTAGATGTTTCTAAATCTCTTGCTGCCTGTAACACATTTAAAGTTCCTTTTATATTAGTATCAACATAAGAATCTGGTGAATGATAACTAAATGGTATAGCAATTAATGCAGCTAAATGATATACTTCATCAATTCCCTTCATTGCTTCTTTGACTCCATTTGGATCTCTTATATCTCCTGTAAAAATATCTATCTGATTTAATTTATGTTTTTCAAACGAATCCAACCATCCCCATGAATTAAATGAATTATAATAGACAAATGCCCTTACATCAAATCCTTTTTCCAATAGCAATTCAACTAAATGACTTCCTATAAATCCATCGGCTCCTGTAACTAATACTTTTTTCATTATAATTCCTCACAATCTCATAATTACATCTTCATTTATTATAGAATTACTTAACCATAACAAGTTTTCTTAAATCCTCTATGGAAAGCCATTCCGTATTCTTCCCAGAATCATACTCAAACCCTTCTTCCACAGGTTTACCTCCTGGA
>CAZLOP010000055.1:0-8294 GCA_964561205.1 uncultured Clostridium sp.
AGGGACGTGGAAACACATTCAATAATGAAGTGATTAAAGCTATCGGTGATAAATATGGTAAGACAGCAGCTCAGGTAATGCTCAGATGGAATATCCAAAGAGGTGTGGTGGTAATTCCTAAATCTACCCACTATGAAAGAATGGTAGAAAACTTCAATGTATTTGACTTTGAGTTGACAAATGAGGAAATGAATAGGATTGGTAAGCTTGACACAGCAACCTCAAGTTTCTTCTCACATCAAGACCCTGCTATGGTAGAATGGTTTGTGAAGATGGTTGAGGAGCGTAAGAAAAATAATCGTAGTGAGAACGAAAAGAAAAATTGGTAAGGAGAAGGATTATGAGTAGAATTGATTTTGGAGCAAAACCTTTTATGTTTCCAATGCCAGTACTTATTATTGGAACATATGACGAAAATGGAGTGCCTAATGCAATGAATGCTGCGTGGGGCATTATCACAGATTATCAGGAAATTACAATCAGCCTTTCAGAACACAAGACAACAGAGAATCTGATTAAATCCGGTGCATTCACCGTAAGCATGGCAACAGAGGACACGGTAACTGCTTGTGATTATGTAGGTGTTGAGTCTGCAAACAAGACTCCTGACAAATTTGAAAAGGCAGGATTTCATGCAACGAAAAGTACCAGAGTAAATGCTCCTCTTATTGATGAGCTTCCAATGACTCTTGAATGTAAAGTAAAAAGTTTTGAAGACGAAATTCTTGTTGGAGAAATTGTAAATGTATGCGCAGATGAATCTGTGATTACAGATGGAAGAATTGATCCTAAGAAACTTAAACCTATCGCTTATGATCCTTGTAATCATACGTATATAGGACTTGGTGACGTTGTAGGTAAAGCGTTTTGTGATGGCTTGAAATTGAAGTAGGTGGCAAACATTTCAACTGCAGGGGATTCAATAGATTCTGGTATGTAAGGTGAAGTAAGAATTAAAAGTATGATAAGGTTTTAATTTATTTGCCATGGCAGGCTATAATAAATCGGGTAAAAGCTAGGTGAATTGGGCTTTTGAACAATTTGTAATTAAGTTTTTACCTCTGATTTACTTATTTCGGTTTTTGAATTAAGTAAATGAATTTGAGGGTAAACAAAGGAGAAAAAAATGAGCTTTTATAGTAATTTGAAAGAAATATATAAAGATACAACGCAAATGATACAAGAAAAGGATTCGGCTGGAAAAATAGTGTACTTGTTAAAGACACTTTCTTTTGTGGCTGTATGTTTACTATATTTAATGGAAAAATGTGGACTTAAAGCAATGATTTCATACAATGTCGATATGGGGATTGGGTTGCCACAGGAAATAAGTGATTTTTTGTCTATGCATAATATGTTTAGAATTATTGGTGCATATTTCATTTATTTTTTAGTATGTAAAACAATAATAAAGATAATAGCAGTTGAAATGAAAACTAGATGGGATAAAGATATATTTCCAGTATGGCTTACGGCAGAAGATGCTTTTGAAATATTTTTCCACAGCACAATTTTACTTAAAACAGTACAAGATATTTTACAGTGCATAAAAGGTAACAATGTTATGCAGGGTGAGAATTTATGGGTTTATGCTTTTGTTGCAATAGGTGCGTTGTTTCGTTTTATATGCAAATTGTATAAGCAAAATGAAAATAGATGGTATTACAATACTATTCGGTACACAAATTTTTTTGATTCTGATGGAAAACGAATAGCTAAGGATGATAGCGTTGTGTATAGAAACAAAATCTATGAAATTTATAACGATAAAGGAACATGGTATTTGTCTGATTCTCATATAGGAACGGATATAAAACTTGAGGATGCAGTAATGGACAATGAAGGAAAGATTAAAATTTATTTTTTCAATATGGGAAGAAGAAAAGAGGATGACGAAGTCTGATATGTATTTGTGAGCGGTCTTTTGCTATAGATTTGTAAGGGTTTAAGGGAAAAGGGATAAGCTGAATAACTGTATAGGTAATTAGAAAAATATATATACAGAAGTACTCAAAGATTTTTCAATTTTATTGAAATGGTTGTTTTCCTGTTTTTTAACCGGAATTTGAATTGCTGTTATAAAAATTTATTTTATAACGGAGGTTCAGTTACATGGAAAGCAACATTGTAAATGTATATGGTTACATAAGGGGATCAACAGAAGGACAGGGAGGCAAATAGTTTCGAGTAATAGAAAAAAGGGCAGTACGAGGAAGTATTTGTTTGTATCGGGAGCTGGTGGCGCAAGTGGGGAACAGAAAGGGGCGAGCAGGTGGACAATCTTATAAGGTAGAGGACTGTGAAAGTATTGTCAAAGGCACAAAGAGAGTATATTATTACCCTATGAAGATTAGATATTATTGGAGGAATTTTTATGGAAAACATATTTAACTTGCTGATGGAACAAAGAATAAATACATTTAAAACTAATTTTATTGAATCTTCAAAAGAATTATTTTTTAAGGATGGAAAGTTAATACACCCTGGTGAATATGGAGTAGCAAGAGAGAGGGTATGTGAAAGTTTTATTAAGGAGTTTTTACCAGCTATTTATAATATTGGTAGTGGCTTTATTATTAATAGTAGGGGAGAAGTCAGTACACAATGTGATTTGGTAATATACGATAATGAATACACCCCACTTTTGAGAGATGGATTCAATAAAAAATTTTATACTGCTGAGACTTGCGTTGGAATAGGAGAGGTAAAATCTATATTATCAAAAAGTGAATTTATAGAGGCATTAAAAAAATTAGCAGAAGTAAGTAAACTGAGAGATATGGATATTAATTCTGGATACATACGAAGGCATTATTCAAAAGAACTTAATTATAATCCAGCAGAAAATCCTTATGACAGATGGGTTTCGTTTTTGATATGTGAAAAATTGAACTTTAATATTAATAATATTGAAAATGAAATGGAAGAAATATATAAGGGTGTTGAGTATAGTTATAGATGTAATATGATTTTGAGTTTGAACGATGGATTACTTACTTATTATATCAATTCGCCTGAAGAAGATGGAAAAACAATAACAATTCAATATCCTCTCGGTCCAGCTACGAAGCCTCTTTTTATTATGGATTCAAACGGATATATACCATGCAAATTATTTATGTCATATTTGTATAATTCAATTACGGAGACAACGGTATTACACCCAGATTTGGTTAAATATATAGGGAATCGTAAGGGTGAAGAACTTAGATTTGGAAAATAAAATATGTGAGGAGACGCATCGATTTTCATGTTGGAATCGGTGCTTTTTCAACATCATAGCTTTTGGCACTTTGTACAAACCATTAGTATTTAATTCTGGTTATTTCGTCAGAAGTCGAAATCACCCAACGCCAGTATAACGTGCGAAAATATGCTAGGATAAGTCAGATGGGGAAAATTGGAAATATTGATAAAACCCAGTAAAATCAAGGAGAAACAAGGAGTTTTAAGGAATGATAAAAATATTAATCATCTGCCATGGCAGCCTATAATGAAAGAGGGAAATGTCTAGTAAAATAGGGCTTTTGAACAATTTGTAATTAAATGTTTACCTATGATTTACTTATTTAGATTTTGTATTTAAGCGGGCTATTAAGATGAAATATGTTTTAGTGTGTGATATATTAAAAACATAAATTACGAAAGAGGTTATGAGCAAATGAATTTATTACTAACGTTGTTATGATAGCCAGAAATGAAGAGAGGATGGAATTGCAGGGAGCATATGAAAAAGAAAAGTATAGGGGTAAGGTTCCGTAATACAAGGGGTACTGCAAAGAAATATTTGAGTAAGTGCGTGAATTGGTTGAATAGCGTTTCGAAAAAGACTAAGAGGAATATAAATTTAAGATTACATAATGCAAAGGTTATTATAGGAATACGTATAAGTCAAGTTTTATATTGGGTGAAGAATACTCTGAAAAAAATGTTGTTGCCGTTGATTACATTATCGGGAGTGGCAGCAATTGTTTTGACTTGCTATTTTTTGCTTTCTGATGTAGAAACTCGAAGTATAGGGGAGGATGTTTTAGAACAGTTTCAATATAAAATAGATTTTATAGGAAATCTAATCACTTCTATATCCTTATGTGCAGCTTCGTTAGCGATTATTGTTTCTATACAAAAGCCAAAGTTCAAAATCAAATTTATTAATGACCATGGGTTTGTGTTAAAAAGTAAGAAAAGAAAGAATCTTGTTACTATAGGAATAGATAAGAATGGCAACTTAGGGTATCAAGCATGTGTTTCGAATGATTGGAATATGTTTCTGTATAATTATGGAAATAATGTTGCTGAAAATATTAGATTGAAAATGTGGATGAGCAATGTGTATTTTGATTATGCATTAGCAGAAAGAGGATACGACTTAGATGATTTTATGTATGGATGCGGGGTTTTTGAAAAGATATCGTATGACTTAACTAATGTATTACGTCAGGGCGAGAAAATTCAAATGCAAAGAATTCCATTCCATTACTCATGTGCAGATAGTGAAATTCTGCGGGAAAGAGGTTATACAATATTATATATACAAATTTATTGTAATAATCAGAAAGCGACTCTATTAAAATATCGCGTTGAGGTTGAAGAATATGATTTGGAGGATTATAAGTATAGTGAGAAAACGGAAGAAGTTGATATTAATAATTTGTTAAGAGATTTTATTAGAGAACATTGGCAAAATGATAGTGAGCTGATTGTTAATGAGTATAACTATTATTATACAATAAATCCGTATTCGTTAGAGAAAAATGGGGATATCCAATCATGTAAAAAACTCTATGAATATTATTGGTCCAAGGACTTAGATAAGATGGTCTTTTGGGGAAGGATGTATTATAGAGCATTGGGAGAAAAAAAGAAAAACATTGAAGCGATTTTGCAAACGGAGATTTTAAAACTAAGTGTAAAGTCAAAGTAGAATGGACTTATAGAATTTACGTCACTTTCTCTAATTTACAATTACCCTAATCTTTGGAAAGGGTAATTTTTAATATGGAAAAAACGAACATGGAGAATAATAGGAAAAAGCGGAAATATTTTTATTTTAGGAAAGATGTCTGGTATAATACATATAATGAAGGAGTAGATGGGGCAATTGAGGAGGATGTAAAATGAGATTAATAGATAAATTAAGGAGGAATATTCATGGAAAAGGTTCAATTTCAAAACTTATATAATCATCCGAGGTTGCTATATAAATTTTTTCCCTTATCGAAAGAATATGCATGCAAATATTTTAAGGGTGATGTACCAGCATATATGTTTACCCCGAATATTGCTAGAGCGGAAATGGAAAGTAGTGAAAGTTTTGAGGTGATAGATAAGTGGCGTGTGATAGCTCTTGAGGGGTTCATTTTTTATACATCCCCGATATTTTTTAATGATCCTTTTGATTCGGTTTTACCCAGTGCTCCTGAAGTAGTTCCGACGATTGAAGAAAGAAAGCAAGTGATTGAATCATTGAAGTTGATTCTGCGTGTAAAAAAAGAAGATGAGAATAGGTTATTATATTCAGATGATTTTGATAGTGTATTGTTGATTGTGCTAAAAAAAATGGGATTGGACGTGAACTGTCAAAATGAGTTGTATCAGCAAATAAAAAAAGGATTTATACGATATAGAGAAGAAGTTGCAATCTCCTGTTTTTCAGAAGTTAATAATTCAAAACTTATGTGGGCACATTATGCTGATAATTACAAAGGTTTTTGTATTGAGTATGATTTTTCGAAATCATATGATGTTGAATTCCAAAAAGGGATTGGTAAAGTATTATACACCGATGAGAGGCCGTGTCAAGAGGATTGTGAGGATTATGCGCAGTATGAGAAGATGATATTATGTACAAAAGCAGAATGTTGGTCATATGAGAAAGAATGGCGTTCGATAAATATTTTGCCATACGAACAGTATATTAATAAAATTTATCCCATAGTTAGCGTAAAACAATGTATCACAGCTATATATTTAGGGTGTAGAATGTCTCAAGAATATCAAGATGAGATTGCACAGCATTATAAGGATTCAAATGTAAAAATTTATAAAATGATATTGAAAGATAATTATTTTGATTTTGATTTCGAAGAATACAGTGTATAAACGAGTAATATGTTGGAGTATGGAGTCAGTTTGAAGAGGTTATACATATTTTGATAGTAACGCTGTGGTACATATGCGTTAAGTTAGATATAATTTCTCAATCAAAAAAGCGGTGTTCTTTATATGGTAATTTTATATGGTAAAAACTGTATGCAAATTAATCGGAGAATATGTATGCCTTACATTTGTACTCAATTTACTGACAAAATAAGAAATGATATGCAAAGTTATGTTAAGATAGGTGAGAAAAGTTAAATGCTGGAAAAAGTGATAAAACTTAGTAAAATCAAAGATATGCAAGGATAAAGAAATGCAAAGAAAAATAAATATACTTTTCATCTGCTACGGCAACATACAATGAAAATGTGGAGACTTAGTGGAATAGGGCTTTTGAAAATTTTGTAAATTAGTTTTTAACGCTTATTTACTTATTTTGGTTTTGTGAATAAGTATATTAGGTGATTATATATGCAGAAGAGGAAAATTTTATGAAAAAAGCATCGAAAAACAAAGCAAGAGTAGTTAAAACTAACACAGAACAGTCAGTAGAGATTTTGAAAGAAGTCTTAGGTTATAATGAAATTTTGGGCTTTTTTGGTTCTTTCTTTTCAGAGGAAAGTAAGAAAAGTAAAAAGAGTAAGATTGGTGAGAAAATTGCTACAATTATTTCTGTAGTAACAATGATATATTGGGTGATTGGGGCAGTATATTTTTCTTATTTGTCTGGTAGAGCATATTATTATAATATTGGTTGGAATTATATTTATGTTAATGAAAATTTTGCATATCAGATTTTTCAATATTCTGCACTTGCTTTAGTTATGGGAGTTCTTACAATAGTTTTTATGAATATATGGATTTCAAATTCATTTTCGCCGATTAAGAAAATCAAAAAAAGTATAGCATTATGGATTAAAGAAGGTATCGTTGTATTATTTATAGCCAGCATTAATGTGTATGGGGGAAAATTTTATAAGGTAATAGAGGATATTCCAAAATGTACATGTATTGAGTGGATTAATTTAGGGACAGCTTTACTTTTTTTGATAGTGGCAGTACATTATTTTGGATTTGTAGCTTTAGTTGCAAAGTGGAGAGAGGATAGGAAGAATGAGGATAAAGGAAAAAATAAAGGAAAAGAAGTGAAAATAAAAAAATCAAAAAGCAATATGTTTTTTGTGGTTTTGATGTGTGTTATATTTGTTGGTCTTGCATGGGTATATGGTTGGTTTGGTGAAGTTGTAAGAACAGAGTACAGAGTTATCAAATGTGGGATTTCAGAGAATGAAGATGTGAATGATGAATATATTATTGATGCAAATGGGAAATGCTTAGTATATGTTGTAGTAATGGAGAATCAAGATTATTATGTATGCAAAAGATTAACAAAAGATGTGTTAATTGATGTAAATTCGCAGATTTTACTGGAAAAAGATAATGTTGAAGTTAGAAATGTCAGTGAGCATTTTGATAAGTGGTAAAATTCTTTTGAGAAGATTAATTATCAGAAATGGTGATTAATCTTTATCATAATGTAAATAGAGCTATGGGGCGTAAATACGAGTCGTTGATGAACGAGATTGAAGTTTTTGGAAATTCTACCATATATTTATGAGGGTGATGAATTCCCAGGTTATGAGAATGTCAGATTATCATATTCTTAGTTATCTACGATTATAAAAAGAAAGAGAAGTGGTTGGTTAGCTGCATTGGAAAATCAGAAAGCTGTTTACTTAATTAAAGATAAGAAAACAGGAAAATTATATGTGGGTTCTGCGACAGCTCAATATGGTATGCTACTACAAAGATAGTATTCATATGTTGAAAATGGCCATGGTGGAAATGTTGAATTGAAAGCTCTTCTAAAAGAAAAAGACCTTGAGTATGTAAAAGAAAATTTCCAGTATTAGGTATTAGAGAATTACAATGCAAGAATGGATGATAATTACATATTGAGGCGTGAGTCATGGTGGAAAGATACCCTTTGCTCTAGAACACATGGATATAATGCAAATTCAATATACCAACAGTAGATTTAGTAGCTACAGGAAAAAATATAGAGAAGCTTCGTAAAGAAGTAGGATATACAGTAAAGGATTTGCAGAATATTTTTGGGTTTGGCACACCTCAGGCTATTTATAAAGTAAGCGCTAAATAATCCCCCGTAGGGATATTAGAAATGGCATCCCTAA
>CAZLOP010000056.1:0-8281 GCA_964561205.1 uncultured Clostridium sp.
CACTATAAATACTTTTTATTATTTTCTTGGTACATATTCTATTTACTGATATAATTGATATCAGTAAATAGAACTTTTTAAGGAGGATCCATATGGAAAAAATAATTATACTTGGCACAGGTTCTGCAATGGTTACAAAATGTTATAACACTACCTTTGCAATATCAAATGATGATGAATATTTTTTAGTTGATGCTGGTGGTGGAAATACAATACTTACAAACCTTGAAAAATCCAATATCAGTATTAGTAAAATACATAATATGTTCATTTCACATAACCACAATGATCATATACTTGGATGCATCTGGATAATACGTGCAGTATGCCAAAACATATTAAAAGGAAAATATGATGGAAACTTAAATATATACTGCCATAAAAAATCTTCAAAAGCCTTAAAAACAATGTGTTCTTTCGTTCTTCAACAAAAATTTTTGAATTTTTTTGATAACAGAATTATTTTTAATGAAATAGAAGACGGTCATACATGTAAAATCCTTGGAAGAAAAACTACTTTCTTTGATATACATAGCACAAAGGAACTTCAGTATGGTTTTACAACTACTTTAATATGCAATAAAAAATTAACTTTCTTAGGCGATGAACCTTACAGAGAAGGTGTAAAAAACTATGCAGAAAATGCAGATTATCTTTTCCATGAAGCTTTCTGTCTTTATGCTCAAAGAGATATATTTAAGCCTTATGAAAAACATCATGCAACTGCAAAAGATGCATGTAAAAATGCTGCTGACTTGAATGTAAAAAATGTTATTTTATATCATACAGAAGATAAAAATTTAGATAAGAGAAAAGAACTATATACTGCTGAAGGCAGGGAAGTTTTCTCAGGGAATATTTATGTGCCAGATGATTTGGAAGTGATTGAAATTTAAAAATTAATGAGGTTGTTGCATTAAAATTTTATAATATACATAAAAATTAGAATTTTATTAAGTAATAGGTAAGAAGTAAAAGGTAAGAGTTTAGGAAATTTTTCTTACAGAAAAATAAATTATATGTTTTATAAAAACAAAGTTTTTATAAAATGCTTTAACACATTACCTAAGCTATAGATTTTGTGTAAACAAAATCCATGCAATAACATAATAAAATCTGAAAGATTTTTTTCCGAATCTCTTACTTATTACCTTTTACTTCTTACTTAATTAAATTCTGATTTACAGAATAAAAAGAAGTTGTTACAAATTAATGTAACAGTCCTATTAATTTATTCAGTTAAACTATCCCAATATCTTTTTAGCTATTTCAACAGATTCCTTCGCATCCTTTGCATAGAAATCTGCACCTATCTGCTTTGCATAATCTGGTGTAAGGACAGCTCCTCCAACAAATACTTTTCCTTCATATCCACTTTCTTTTAGTGCATTTATTGTATCTTCCATACTTCTAAGTGTTGTTGTCATAAGAGCACTTAATCCAATTAACTTAACTTTATGCTTTTTAGCTTCTTCAACTACAGTCTCAACAGGAACATCTTTTCCAAGGTCAATCATTTCATAACCATAATTCTCTAAAATTACTTTTACTATATTTTTTCCAATATCATGAATATCACCTTTAACTGTTGCAACAATAATTTTTCCTTTAGATATATTTTCTGTATTACTTTTTGCAATTTCCATTTTTAATACATCAAAAGAATTTTTTACCGTTTCTGCAGCCTGAATAAGCTGAGGAAGAAATAACACTCCGCTTTCATATTTTGCTCCCACTTCATCTAACGCAGGAATAAGGTATTCATTAACTATTTCCAAAGGCTTATATTTATTTAATAGTTCAATTGTTGCATTTTTTGCTTCTTCCTTTAATCCTTTTATAACAATACTCTTTAAATCTTTCTTGCTATCTGATATATTGTCATTTTTAACTGGTGAATTTCCATTAACAGTATTTACTGTAACATTGGCATATTTACTTATATATTTTTCCGAACCTTTATCATAATTATAAAGAACATTATATGTATCTACAATTCTCATCATTCCGCTTTCATTTGGATTCATTATAGGTAAATCAAGTCCATTTGCCAAAGCTAATGCTAAAAACGTTTCATTTATAAATGCTCTGTTTGGAAGACCAAATGATATATTTGATACTCCCAGAAGTGTCTTAACTCCAAGCTGTTCTTTTACCATTCTCACAGCCTTTAATGTTTCCTGAACTTCTTTCTGCTGTGCTGATACAGTAAGTACTAAGCAATCAATAAATACATTTTCTTTATTGATTCCAAATTCTGCCGCTTTATTTACTATTTTCTGCGCAATCTTGAATCTGTCTTCTGCTTTTGGTGGAATTCCATTTTCATCTAATGTAAGACCTATAACATTAGCACCATATTTTTTAACCAAAGGAAGTATATTATTTAATACCTTATCTTCGCCATTTACAGAATTTAAAATTGGCTTACCATTATAATATCTAAGACCTGTTTCTATAGCCTTATGATCACTTGAATCTATCTGAAGTGGAATATCTAATATTGCCTGTATTTCCTTTATTACCTTATGCATCATTTGTGGTTCATCAATTTCTGGAAGACCTACATTTACATCAAGAATATGAGCTCCTGCTTCTGTCTGTGCTACTGCTGTCTTTAATATATAATCCATATCATCATTAATAAGTGCTGCCTTAAACAGCTTTTTTCCTGTTGGATTAATTCTTTCCCCAACTATTCTTATTCCATCAATATTTACTACTTTTGATGGTGTACATAATGCACTATAATGTTTTTCATTTATAGGATTAATTTTTTTATCTCTGCATTCTATTGTCAGCTGTCTTATATATTCAGGAGTAGTTCCACAGCATCCTCCAATAATTCTTACCCCTCGTTCAATGTGGCTGCATACACTTTCTGCAAACTCTTCCTTTGTTATATCATATTTTGTTTCTTCACCTATACTTAAAGTTGGAAGTCCTGCATTTGGCTGAAACATAACAGGTATATTAGACAAAGAGCATATCTTTTCTATTATTGGTGCAAGCTGCTTTGGTCCAAGAGAACAGTTAACTCCTAAAGCATCTGCTCCTAGTCCTTCAAGCACCATAATCATTGATTCTGGACAGCATCCAGTAAATGTTCTTCCATTCTCTTCAAAGCTCATTGTTACAAATACAGGAAGGTCACAATTTTCTTTAACTGCAAGCACTCCTGCTTTTACTTCATATAAATCAGTCATTGTTTCAAGAACAATGACATCTGCACCAGCCTTTACTCCTGCTACAACCTGTCTTTTGATTATTTCATAAGCCCTGTCAAAGCTTAATGTTCCTATAGGCTCTAATAGCTCTCCTATTGGTCCTATATCAAGGGCAATGTAAGCTTCTTTATCTCCTCTTGCTTTTTTTGCAATTTCTATTGCCTTAGTTATAACTTCTTCTACTTCTAGACCACATAATGCTAACTTAAGTTCATTTGCACCAAAAGTATTGGTTGTAATAACATTAGCTCCCGCCTCCAAGTATTCTTTATGCACTTCTTCTACTATATCAGGACATTTAAAATTTAAAACTTCTGGATTCTCTCCAAGCTTTAACCCCTTTTTTTGAAGCATTGTTCCCATGGCTCCATCAAATATTAATACATTGTCTTTTATAAATTCTTTAAGCCCCACAGAATTCTCCCCCTCTTCTAAAGCTGCAGTTTTCTCTATTATTGCATATACTGCAGTCTCTTTTTTTCTTTTCTATTTTTTTATCACTTATTCCTATTATGGCAGTTACTGACTTTCTTGGCAATAGTATATTACTGGCTGATACAGTTAATCCTATTATTTTTTCTGCATTTACTGTCCTTAAAAAGCTTCTTTGTGTTTCAATTGGTAAATCTCCATATCCAGGACTATACCTGTATGTAATTGACATATTTTCTTTTTCAGCTTCTTCTCTTATTTTTCCTTCAACTTTATCACATATTTCTTCAACAACAGTATTAGCACATGCATCTAAAATAAGTGCCTTTGTTAAATTTGTGCGTTCATAAAGCTGCGTTTTTCTTTCTATTTCATTTCCTAAAGTTACTGCCATAAGTGCACATTTTTTGCACTCTTTTAATAAATTTTTAATATCTTTTCCATATAATATTAAATTTGTACCTTCTATTTCAACTCCTTCATCGATAATGTTTATATTTCTATATTCATATTTCCATTTAGGATTTATAATTGTCTTTATTTCATCCCTGCACTGACATACAAGTTTTTCAGTATTTTCATCTATTTCCTGACCTCGGTGACCAAGATACCTTAATACTTCACTTCTATTTACTTCTAAATTTTTTATATCAATCATATTTCCACCCCAATCACTGTTGTCATTAAACTATGCTAATAATTATACTTTAATATACGTAAAAAAACAGCCTTAAAGAAATTCCTTAGGGCTGCATAAAGCTTCCATTAAAATCACCTTATCTATCAGCTTAAACAGCTGCAGGATTTAGCACCACATATACACATGAAATATATTGGTTGCTGGGTTTCATGGGGCCAGTCCCTCCACCACTCTTGATAAGTACTTTTATTTTTATCATTATACATGATATATTTATTATTGTAAAGCTATAATCATTTCTTTATTAGACATAATCCTATAGAAATAACACTAAATAGTATACTTATTAGCATAATATAATTTACCACCTGTGTTGTTGTAAATCCCTTTGCTTCTAATCTAAAATGTATCTGGCTTCTGTCTGCCTGATATACAGGTTTTCCTTCTGAAAATCTCTTAAATATTACAAATATATTATCAAATATAGGAACTGCCAAAGCAAGTATTGGTATAAATATGCTCATAACTGTTGCCTGCTTAAATGCTCCATCTAAAGCAGTTATGCTTAACAGAAATCCTAAAAAGTTAGCTCCTGAATCGCCCATAAATACCTTTGCTGGATACTTATTATAATATAGAAAACCTATTATTGCACCTACAAGTCCAACAGATATTAATGCAGATATACTTTGTCCTTGAATAATTGCTACAACAAAAAAAGTAACTGAGGATATAAGTGAAATACCTCCTGCCAATCCATCCATTCCATCAGACCAGTTAATTACAGTAGTTACTCCGAAAATCCAAGTTACTGTAAGTATAAACTGCAGTGCAGGATTTAGTGTAACAAACTCATTGGTTATTGGATTAGTAAAACCTCTAAACATTATTCCTGAATTGAAAACTAATACTGCTGCAAAAAACTGAACTATAAACCTTGGAAATATAGGGAATTCTTTTTTCTTTGTTTTATAATAATCATCTACAAGTCCAATTAGTAAAATTAATGTTGCTCCTACAAAAATAATTATTTCCTGTTTTAATTCATCACCTACAAAAATAAAATATGATGCAAAAAAACCTATATATAAAGCTATTCCACCACATAAAGGAGTTGGTGATTTATGCTGCTTTCTTTTATTAGGTTTATCTGTAAATTTTAATTTGTGTGACGCCTTTATAAGTAATGGCATAACTACAAAAGATGCTATAAGTGATACTGCCATTGCTATTAAATATTTCATTAAAAATCTACTCCTTAGTATATAGCTACGTATATATCATCCATTTTAATTACCTATTTGATTATACTATTAAAGAAAAACGCAATCAATTACAAAATTCTTAAGATATAAAAAAGCTGATATTAAAATCCCTTTTTACAGATAAAAAAAGGAATTGAATACTAATATTTAGTACCTCAATTCCTTTACTCTTATAATTATTATGCTGGTATTCTAATTTGATCTCCTATTGCTAAAACATCAGGATTTTCTAAATTATTATATTGTGCTAATTCCTGCCAAGTTGTTCCATAAGCTGCTGCTATTTTGGATAAACAGTCACCATCTTGAACAACATATACTGTTTCTGCTGCAACTGTTGGTGCAATTCCTATACTTGAATGTATAAACCAGTAGTTTTCATAAATTTCTTTAAAACCAGCATCCTCTGCTTCAACAACATTTACTGATGAATCAGTAGTAGTTTCAGCAGCCATTGCTGCAACTCCTGTACTGCTTAATGCTAGTGATAAAGACAGTCCTAAATTCACTAATTTTGTAACTTTCATTTAAAATCCCCCTTAAATAGAAATTATACTCTTATATATTATATACTTTTTTCGCATTATATTACAACTTTTTATTATTACAAATAAATTATCTATTTATGAGCAAATAGTTATAAATTTATCCATGGTTTAATGCAAAAAATAGATGGAATAAACAAGTACTCCATCTATTTTTTATCTAAAATCTAAAATCACGCTTTCCTGCATCTATATCATGTATATGTTCTTCTGCAATCTTCCTTACTTTTTCATTAGAAATGTTGATAAGTTCCTTTTCTATAAGCTTAATTCCTTTTTTCTTTGTATCTATTCCTGCATAATCGTCAAGATATTCTCTTAATGTCATAAGCGCAGTTGGGTGGCAGCAGTTTGAAATCTGTCCAGATTTCACAAGGCTCATAAATCTATCTCCTGTTCTTCCTTCCCTATAACATGCTGTACAGAAACTTGGGATATATCCAAGATCAATTAGCCAGTTTACTACTTCATCTAATGTTCTGTTGTCTGATACATCAAATTGTGCAGAATTATCTTCTTCTTTTTCTTCTTCGACATATCCACCAACACTTGTACGAGAACCTCCACTTATTTGAGATACACCAAGTTCAAGAACTTTTTCCCTTGTCTTTTGAGATTCTCTTGTTGATATTATTATTCCTGTATAAGGTACTGCAACTCTTAAAACAGCAACAATCTTTTCAAATATTTCATCTGAAATTCCATTATCAAATTCATCTGGATCTATATCATCTGCTGGCCTCACCCTAGGAACACTTATAGTATGTGGTCCTACTCCCTTAGCTGCTTCTAAATGTTCTGCATGCATTAATATTCCTACAAAATCATATTTATAAAGATTTAATCCAAATAACACACCACATCCTACATCATCAATTCCACCATCCATAGCTCTATCCATTGCTTCTGTATGATATGCATAATCATGTTTAGGTCCTGTTGGATGAAGTTCTTCATAGGCTTTTTTATTATAAGTTTCCTGAAATAATATATATGTTCCTATTCCTGCTTCTTTAAGTTTTGCATAATTTTCAACTGTGGTAGCTGCAATGTTTACATTAACTCTTCTTATTGCTCCATTTTTATGCTTAATGCTATAAATTGTCTTTATACTTTCAAGAATATATTCTAATGGATTATTGACAGGATCTTCTCCAGCTTCTATTGCAAGTCTCTTATGTCCCATATCCTGAAGAGCTATTACTTCGTTCTTTATTTCTTCCTGAGTAAGTTTTTTTCTTCTTATGTGTTGATTTTTGTGATGATAAGGACAATAAAGACATCCATTTACACAATAATTTGAAAGATATAGCGGCGCAAACATAACTATTCTGTTTCCATAAAATTTCTGCTTTATTTCTTTTGCAAGTTTGAATATCTTTTCATTTTCATCTTCCAGTTCACATTCAAGAAGTACTGCTGCTTCTCTATGAGATAATCCTTTACAGCTTGTAGCTTTTTTTATTATTTCATTTATAAGTTGTTTATTTCTTTTATTTGCTTCTGCATATTCAAGAGTTGACAAAATTTCCTCATCATTTATAAATTCAGTTGCTGCACTAGACTTAACATTATACATATTAATATACACTTCTTTCTTACAAATATTTTTTGTTATAAAACTTCAAAAAAATAGTCTCTGTACTAAAAATAAGCGCAGAGATATTAATATCAAAATATTTATAACTACCGCCTTATTATTTAGGATAAAACCCTTATATAATCAGAACGACTTTTATTATAATAACCTTTCCACTCAGACTAATCTTAAAGTAAGGCTATACTAATTTTATCATATTTTTCTTCAATTTTCAATTTATCTATAAGGTGAATTTAATTTCAAAAAAGAACCGCTGCATATAGCAGCGGTTCTTTTACTAGCCTCTTTGTTCAATCATAGTCTTAACTTTCATAAGTCTTATAGTAGCGGCTCTTTCATTTTCATCAAGTCTACCTCTGATGTACTTTATAGTTTCCTGAAGCTGAGGAATTGTCATATACTCAAGAGCATTAACTCTTCTTCTAGTACTTTCAATTTCGTTAGCCATTAACTGACATGACTTTTCTACTTCTGCAAGTTCAAGCAACTGTGGAAGAATACTATAAAGTTTTGCTAGTGCATCGTCAAGTTCTGATGAAGTATTTGCAAATCCATATGGATATATGCTTCCT
>CAZLOP010000057.1:0-8213 GCA_964561205.1 uncultured Clostridium sp.
ATTTTACTTCTCCACAAGACTTACAAACATTATCTTTGATGTGGTTTCGTTCTCGCAAACTAGGATGTTGCATACCTTGTGTGTATGTAGTTTTCCAATTTAGACATTTTAAACAGATGAAACGACTACTTCTTCGTGGATTACTGTTCTTACATCTACTCATTCATAACACATCCTTTTCTATTACAATAATCTTAATTCATTTGCTTTATTAATAGCCATATGATACTTCTCCAAATCTGTCTTATTTGTTGAATTTATAACAGCCATAATAATATTACCTAAATCTTCCGTTTTTAATGAAATTACAGGACTATTCTTAATGATTTCTGTTGTGTTACCATTAAGAACATTCTCAATAAGATCACTATAATTACTTATATACTTTCTGTTTTTTTCAGATGTTAATCCTATATAATCCATTGTTTGTTGTAGTGTTGCATGATTAAATAATTTTTGTAACGAAATCAAACAATCAGGATCAAATGGATGTAACTGATGAATCCAAAAGCCAAACGTTTTTCGTAAACTATGACTCGAAATTTTATATGACACATTATAATGTTTAACTGCCTTATCAAGCAAAAGTCTGTATGAATTAGTATGCCATTTTACCAAATCATTCCATTCTACTTCATAATATAAGTATTCTCCAAGTGTTTTGTATTGTTTCTGTTTCTCAAATCCATTCAAAATACGTTGTTTTCTATCTTCCGAAAAATCTTTATTCAAAAACTCACACCATTTATCTAAATCATTTTCTGAATAAACTAGATTGTCTTTCCTGTTAATCCAATCTGTTTTGCTTTTGAAGTTGAATATAAAATCATCATAATGCTCCATTGGATTTACATTCATCTTTTCACAATATTTATCTACAACTTCAAATACTAAATGACTGATAGGAATTTCTGTTGTCTTACCTGTTTTCTGTTCTTCAATGGTTGTAACTTCTTCTCTTTGATTTCCATTCTCATAATACAAATCAGACCATTTCATTGAAACAGTATCACCAATTCGTCTACCAAGTAATAATTCAAGAAGTGTAATTAAATAACCGTCCCATTCTTCATTCTTTTCAAACCATTCAACTACATTCTTAATATCTTCTAAGTTCCAAAAAGGATAAACTTCTGTTTTTCCTTTCTTCTTTGTAGCATAATCTCTTTTTTGTGCCATAATCAAATACCTCACTTTCTAAATTTGTGTACAAAAACAAAAGCCCTTAATTTTACAAAGTGCTTTCTTTATATAATGCTATATCAAAACATCCATATCGTTATTTAATTTTCAAAGTACAATTCGTAATAGGATTTTTTAATTGACTAATCTAAAAGAATTGATATAATAGAATTGTCAATCGTTAATCGTTAATCATCAATTGCTAATAGTCAATTGTCAACCGTTTGCGATATGACGGAATGGAAATGACGGTTTCTGTTCTTTGGTCGGAGTAGAACCGTCATTTTTTTAATTTTCCTGTTGTATTTCATAAATTACTTTTTTACTAATCTTGATTTTTCCATCTACATATCCTTGCATAAGAGCTTCCAACACTTCATTCTGTTTGAATCCTTCTTCTTTGCAGACTTCCTTAAATCTCTCTTGTAACTTTTCTTCAACAGGAGAACCAAAATTTTTTCTTGCCATTTCTACATCTCCTTTACATTTACTATTATACTTTGTAAAACTTATTTGTCAATAAGTTTTATGTAATTTATTTTAAACATTTACAAATAAGTTGCTTTCTTTATATAATGCTATATCAAAACATCCATATCGTTATTTAATTTTTAAAGTACAAAATTATTTAGGAAAGTTCATTGACTAAATCTAAAAGAATTGATATAATAGAATTGTCAATGAACAAACGCAAATAAGCGTTTAATGACTATGTACGAGTGAGCTGTGTTGATTGGTAGTCTAGGCAGCTCACTTTTTAGTTGTCTTGTTTTTCTCTTTGTTTTTTATAATCAGTCAAAACTTTTCTTATGATAGTATTCATATCGCAATTTTCTTGTTCAGACTCATTTTGTAAAAATTTTTTTAACTCAGGAGTTAAACCGACAACTAATTTTTCAGTAAATCTTTTCGGTTTTGCCATTCGCCTATATCTCCTTACTTTTATATTATAACAGTATAATAAATGTTTGTCAAATATTTAATTGATATCTGCTAAAATTATGGAAAATGGGTCAGACAATATATCCAACCCATTTAATTGCTAATTTTCTTCTAAATATTTTTGGTACATTTCTTCAACTCTATCCAAATCATCCTGATGTAAATTTCCAATCTTAAAAATAAAACTGTCTTGTGAAAGTAAAAATACTTTTGACACTCTTGCAGTTGATGCAAGTCTTAAATTTGCTTCTTGCCAATATAAGATTGGTGTATCATAAGGATCTTCTTTTCTCGGAGAATGTTTTGTTATCTTAACAGATAAAACTCCAAGATTATTCTCATCTAATACAATTACTGGTCTATTTATAGTTTGTGAATTATTCTCTTCTAATGGAAATTCCACAAACCATATTTCTCCTTTGTTATACATTCTTTTCACATGCCTCTTTCATTTTTCATTTGTTCAAACATATTATCCCATTCTGTTTCATCTGCCCATTCATCTTCTTTTGAAATGACTGCCTTACCTTCATTATTGTATTTTGTATTATTTAAAGCAATCTGATATGCTTTTTTACTATAAGTTCCATTAATCATTCTAGGTTGAAATGGTAATGCTTGTTCCCTCACTGCTTGTTTTGCAGCTAATGTAAAGAAAGTTGTCATATCCATTCCCAAATTAGACATTAATTCTTGTAATTGACCCTTTAACTGTTCATCAATTCTCATAGTTATATTTGTATTTGCCATAATATCACCTCTTTCATCTATTTATATTATAATTCCTACGTTTATTTGTGTCAATACATCGTTATAACAATGTATAATAAATTAATCTTTTAAGTTTTTTTGGTGAAAACAGCATATATATATATATATATAATCTTACATTGGGATATTATTTAGTTGTCAATGTACAAAATTTTTTTTGGAAAATTGACTTGAAATAATCTAGAAAATACGATAGAATATATATGACTATTTCAAGTTGGTTGAGTGTAGGTAATCGCTTTGGTTGGTTGATGCCTACACTCTTTTGTTACAAGTTTTTAGGTGTTACTTTGTACTTTGTTTCCACTTTGACGTGAATCTCACCATTTACATAGGCTTCTGACACTCCAACGGCTAAAGCACATTGGGTTCTTATATACATTCACTTCCAAATATACTCGAAAGCATATAAGACTAATGAGTTTCTATAAGACTTTCACTACCAATCATACCTCTGTATCCATTAACGATAATATTAGGTTCGTGTCAAAACCCTTTTTAAGTGCTATTCATCCCACCTCTAAAGAAGTGGGCTTTTCACACATTTCTTGTAAAGGACACCAAGTTGTAGCCTTTACACCATTATTAATTAACTTATTAGCTTTTTCACACAATCTAACATTTGTATTTCCTGTTGCTGATATTACAACTCTACAATATTTACAATCCTTGCAAAAATTAACATCATAAATTGAAGAGTGATAAACCTTAGATCTATAACTCATAAGTCCTTTTGTAGTACAATAGTATCTAAGTCCCACGTCAGTGAACTCGTCATATGTACCAGCTAAATTATTAAGTTCATCAACTATTGTTTTGTATGTTTTTCCTTGTAGTAATGAACTCCTTATTTGTTCATCATATTTTGTATACTTGCTAGAATTTTTTGGTCTACTCATTTTTTTAACACTCACTTTCTTTTGTTTGATATAACTATATTCTCTAATTATTTAATATTTGAACACAAAAATAACACCTACCATTTGATAGGTGTTATTTCACTTTGTATATTTTGTTATATCATGGAAGTGTTCTCGCCTTATTAATAAAACATATTCATGTCAGTTACAATATCAGAACCACCAGGAACATGTAATTTATAACATTCTTCACGTGAAATCTCTATTCTTTCTTCACATGGCTCTGGATATATTAAACTATAATTCATCAAACTAGTTTCATCTGCATATTGTTTGAAACATTTGTTTTTATATTCAGTCAAAGAACGGATAACTTTTCCTGTTGATATTTCAACTGTCAAACCATGTTTGCGTTTTGGATCCCAATGAAGATAAGCCAATCTCCCCTCAGCAATAGCTAGTTCGCGATTTTTACGATTGTGTTCCTTAACTCTTAACTCTTGACTATCATAGATAGTACCACTATATTTCCCAACACGAGTCATACTGTTAGTCTCACGATCATATATATCAATTAATTTTTCACCATTTATATACATATTACCTTTACAGTCCATATAAGATAATCTTCCTTGTTCATCAATCTTTGATGTATATCTCTTGAAATCTTCATTTCTCACAAATCTACCAATTCCACATGCTGCATATACAGCACCACCAATCAACGCTAAAACTAAACTCATAATCAAAACTTCCTTTCAATATTTTACTTATTATTAATTGTATCATATTTTTATTACAACTTGTTATTAATACAAGAAAAGTAAGATAATTTTAAGTTTTCTTAACAAGTCGTTAAAATTCTTAATTTTGTATTGATTTCCTAACTAATATGTGCTATTATATAAATAATTTAAAAATATTATTTATTAATAGTATGAATCTTACCATAGTGGAAATCGTATTTTTCTTCTTACTACTGCCAGCTTTTTGTAGGTTGGCAGTATTTTATTTGAAACAAAGGCATCCGTTTCTAAAGCAGGTGCCTAAATGACACAGATGGGGTAACGAATCGTTACCCCCTTAATTATAACAAAAAAAGCACCGATAATATATCAGTGCTTTTTTTGTATTGTATTAATTTTTCTGTAGAGCCATAAGAAATGTATTAGTGGCAACGGTGACATCTTCTTCATCTTTTAATTCTAAAAATGGAGTTAAGTCTACTTCATTCGCCAAACATATATCCATACAAGTTAGTTTTCTTTCTTTTATACTAACTAATGAAGGATTTCTTATAATCTTATTATAATTTTCTTTGGTTTCTTTAGTTAATTTACAAAGAGAACCCATTTCTTTAAACTTCATTATTTCCATATTGAACATCCTTTCTTATTTAGTTTTCCAATATGGTTAGATTCATTGCTAACATATTATCATATGTGCGAATTATTGTCAAGCAAATGAATCAGTTTCTAGTACATTTCACTTGTGTTATGTTTCCATATTGTGTATACTATATATAATTTAATTTGTGAGGTACTAATATGATAGATGATTTTGTGAATTTACTTTGTGATATTCTTAATATTTCTAAACCTAAGATATCTTTTGATACATCGGATTTTACTACTAATACTATGTTGGCTCAATATGATCCTAACACTAAAACAATACATTTGAAAAATCTTGACACACCAAACTTAGATCAACTTTTTGCAATATCACATGAGTTACGTCACATTTGGCAAATACAAACCAATGAGCAATTATTCTTTTCAGAATACAAACCTTTGGAGATATGTAATTCGATTCAAGAATATAATATACAATCTGCTGAAATTGATGCTAATGCTTTTGCTGGAATAATAATGATTCACTTTTTTAAAGTAAAGCCTTTATACACAGGTCTTTCTAATAATGTAAAAACTAAAATATCATCTCGCCTAGATGTTATACGAGATGATTATTTTTAGTGTTATAGTTTATATGTACTTTGTTTCTTTGGTTTGTCTTTGTTTATTTTGCTCTCTCTTACCCACCATTTGTTACCTGTCTTCTTGCTATGCGCCCAATGTCCACGCCTAGTAAACTGATATTCACATTTTCTTCTATTGTTTGTTTTATTATAGTCATCATTTAAGTAAATTATTGTTCGAGCATTCTTTGTAAGGTCTATGATTCTGTTTTGTTTCGATGTACTATCTATGTTAGATTTTTTAACAGTAGAAACAGGTCTTTTGCTTTCTTTATATACCTTTTCCTCATATGTTCTTTCTTTGGATAACAAATAACCAGAGACTATCACATATATATTTATTGTTTGTGAATACATGTTTACTTTTTCAGAAAACATTTCTTGTGTAAGTTCCAAAACTTCTTCTTTAGTCATAACTTCATATAGTTTCTTGTTTATCTGCAATTTACTATATGTATCTTTTTTGAAATTATGTTCCCAACTAAAGAAAGGAAAAACTTCTTTTGTATTTTGTTCGGTCATTCCAAATTTACAAGAAAGAATACCATCACCTTTATTTTCATATTCAAAAACCGTTAATCCTTCTAATGTCCATTCTTCCACTTCTAACAAAAAATGATTGAAAGGTGGATTATTATTCATTAAAAGTTCAAGTAATTCTTGTCTATTTTCATCTATCTTTTCAAGCTGTCCTAAACTTGTTTTTATTACCGGTATATCTTCACTGAAACTTTGCATATACCTTTGCTTAAACGTTACTTCTTGCATATTGAACATCCTTTCATACTTGATAATAACCTATTATATCAAATTCTGCTTCATCTGAATACATATCATCTGAATTAGAAAAATCACTTAGTTTGTAAACAGGTCTATACATTTCACCATCATTATTATATTCATAACCATTCCAGTCACGTTCTAATAAGACAACACCATTTTCAAGAAATATTTCAGTCCAATTACAATTCCAAGCATATGGATGTTCAGGGAATCTTTCATCAAACTCTTGCTTTTGAATGTTTTCTATCATATTCATTTGTTTACTTGTACTCTCATTTGTTAAAATTCTCATTCCATTTTCAAGTTCTATATAGTTAATTTTTTTCATAAAATCACTCTCTTTCTATTTGTTTAAGCTACTAATTATTTAGCTCATATAAAAATAGCACCTATCATTTGATAGATGCCATAAAACAACAATTATAAACTATTTCTGCAATGATTGCATTGGTACAAATTGAATTTTTAACTGCATTCCCAAACCATTGGCGAGTTTCTTTAATAATTTTAAAGATGGATTTTTAGTTCCATTCTCAAGTTTACTTATATCTGCTTGATTAATTCCAGTGCGTGTTGCAAGTTCTTTTTGTGTTAAATTCTGTTCAATACGTGCATCAATCATAGCTCGAATAACATCCATTTCTGGTTGAATGTCGTCCCATTCTTTTTTGAAGTTGGGATCTTTTAATTGTTCTTGTAAGTAATCATCAAACTTCATATTATTTACCATTCCTTTCTACAAAATCTTTTCTGTACTGTACTGCTTTTTTAATTTCACTTTGTGGAGTCTTTTGTGTCTTTTTTACAAATCCATGTGTTAATATTATTCGCCCTTCATAATAAAAGAAATACAAAACTCTTGAAATATCTGTGCCTACTTTTGCACGTAGTTCAAAGATTCCATTCCCCAAAGACTTGCTATATGGTTCTCTTAGCGCATTTCCTTTTTCTTCAAGTAATTTGATTTCCATCAGAAATTTAGTACGCATTTTAACATCGAGATTATCTAAAAAATCTTTTACAGGAATTTCTCCCTTGTTTTCATAAAACTCTGCTGTGAATTTACTCATTACTTTCCTCCGATGTAATACCTATATAATATATAATATGGTAAAATTACCATATTGTCAACTAAAATTTTCATATAAAATCCTTCTTTTATTTATCCTTTTGTCCATAGAATCTAACTCTATAATGATTACAATAGTCAAAAAATAAACCTGTCTACTTTTGCAAGTTACACTGATTGCTCCAAGCGTTGAACTATTTCGCTTCAGGTTGCTTTTTATACTAGCTAAGCACTAGTTTATTTGAATGTAAAATTTTGGGAATTTTAAGTTGAAAACATTTAAGATATGATTTACAATATATTTGTAAACATATTTTATGTTTCTTATGTAGAGTGTAGCTGTAAGTTTGGTCGCTTTGAGCTAAACTCTTTTTATCCCTAAGTCAATAATTATTTGACTTAATATAAATATATCATATATGATATAGCGCGTCAATACTTTTTAGTTGCCTTTAGCAACTTTTTAGTTTTGTTAAAATAAACAATAAAAGCACTGCTATAATAGTAGTGCTATGCAATGCTTTTATATTTTTGCTCCGTTGGGAAACTCAAAAGCAGTTATATATTTCGCGCCTAATGCCTTTGCTATTTCTTCAAGTTCTTCCTGTGTGAATTTCCCTACTTTTAA
>CAZLOP010000058.1:0-8205 GCA_964561205.1 uncultured Clostridium sp.
TATATGTTGATAGGGACGAAGTTGGCGGATCATTAGATCGTACACCAAAAGACAGTTATTACTGGTATAAAAATGTAATAGCTACAAATGGTGAAGAACTTTAATAGATTATTTAAGCACTGCTGATTAATTTTGGCAGTGCTTTTAATAATTACTAACTTTTATTTGATACAGATTCCATTTATATCACTATTGATAAAGTTATCAATAGTGATATAATATAATTAATTAAAAATAACATAAGGAGATTTGTATATGCAAAAAATAGCATTATTAACTGACAGTGCATCAGATATACCAATGGAACTCATAAAAGAAAATAACATAAAATTGCTTCCATTTAGGGTTATATATAAAGATGGAAAAGAGTATGAAGATAGATTAGAACTTACACCTGAAATGATGTATGACAGATTAAAAAGTGAAATACCCAAAACTTCACTTCCAAGCATTGAAAGAATTACTGAAATATTAGAAGAAGTAGTCAAAGAAGGTTATACACATGCTATATTTTTTACTATTTCAGCTGCCTTTTCAGGAACATATAACGCAGTAAGGCTTATATGCAAAGATTTTGAAGGATTAGAAACATTCGTATTTGATACAAAAACACTAACTATGGCTGAAGGCGCTATGGTATTAAATGCAGCCAATATGATAAAACAAAATAAATCATTTGAAGAAATAGTAGAGACATTACCGCTCCTACGTGATAAAATAGACCTATTCTTTACAATAGATACTCTTGAGTATCTTCAAAAAGGAGGAAGAATAGGCAAAGTAGCTGGGACTGTTGGTGAATTCTTAAATTTAAAGCCTATAATAACAGTTGCTGATGACGGAACTTACAGAACTGCGGCCAAAGCCAGAGGATCAAAAAAAGCAGTTACCAAACTTATCGATATATTTAAGTCATATGAAAATAAAGGAAAATATAATGTATATGTCCTTGATGGTAATGGTATGGATAAAGTGAAGGCATTAATTAATGGGATAAAAGATCTTCCCCACTGTAATGAATGCAGATTTTGCGGAACTATCGGCCCTGCTTTGGGAATAAATACTGGTCCTGGTCTTGTTGGTATGGCTTTAGAAAAGGTAGATTAATTATGAGTAATAACTATAACCTAAATGATATAAAAAATTTTGAAGAAGAAGAAAAAAGATTATATGAAGAATATAAAAAGAAACTTCAGGAATTAAAGAAGGCAAAGAAAGAAAAGAGTGCAAGTACTTCTGTATTTACCAAAGGTCTTCTGCCAATATATGTTTTATATATATTATCTTTAGGAAGAGTTAATGGAAATGAAATATCTCATAAAATAGGTGAAAGAACTAATGGAAAATGGATTCCAAGTACAGGAGGTATATATCCATTGCTTAAAAGAATGGAAAGTGATGGACTTATTGAAGGTAAATGGGATGATGTTACAAAAAAGTTTCAAAAAACTTATTTATTAACTCAAAAAGGATATCATGAATTCTACAATAAAAGAGCTTTGTTAAAATCTAAAATTGAAGAATCATTGGATGTATTTAATATAATCTATAATGATTTATATAAATAATTATTAAAAGACTTAGAAATATTGCTTCTGAGTCTTTTAATTTTAAAATAAAGCTGTAATAATCTTTTAATATAATTAAATGTGAAAGTTTAGTGAATTTGTTGTATAATATATTGTATATTTACAAATAATGTTTGGAGTGATTATGATTTATGATTATAAGTTCTATGAATTTAATTAATAAATATTTTAGTGATAAAAGAGACAAAGGTGGTAATCCATACAAGGATCATCTTATGTATGTAATGAATCATGTTGATACTACTGAAGAAAAAGTGGTAGGACTGCTTCATGATATTATTGAAGATACATCTGTAACTGAAGGACAGCTTATACAATGTGGAATACCAAAAAAATTAGTAGATACTATAATAATACTTACAAAGAGTCCTGATGAAACATATGACAAATATATTAAAAGGATTATTGACAGTAAAAACCAGATTGCAATTAATGTAAAAATAGCAGACTTAGAAAATAATATGGACTTTTCAAGATTGAAAATCATAACATCTAAGGATCTTGTAAGAAAATCAAAGTATAAACGAGCATATGCTAAGCTTATTCCATATAAAAAAGCACTATAGTTTAGGAGAAATTTTAGAGAACAATACAATTACAGTAGTATTAAAATATATATAAATAATTTATGTAGTATGATATAGTCTGATAAAGAAACAAAGGAGATATTAAATTGAGCAGAGTAATTGTTATAGGAGCTGGTCCAGCTGGAATGATGGCAGCAATAGAAGCATCTAAAGAACATCATGTTATTTTATTAGATGGAAATGAAAAGTTAGGCAAAAAATTATTTATTACAGGAAAAGGCAGATGCAATGTAACTAATGCAAAGGACATTTCAGAGTTTTTTGATTATATACCTGGAAATCCCCATTTTTTATATAGCGCCTTGTATAGTTTTACTAATACTGATACTATGAACTTTTTTGAAAATGAAGGAATAAAATTAAAAATAGAAAGAGGTGACAGAGTTTTTCCTCAATCTGATAAATCTTCAGACATAATTAAAGGATTAACTCATGCATTAGAAAAATCAAATGTAGAAATAAAATTAAATTCAAAAGTGACAGATATAAAATGTTCTGACAAAAAAATAACAAGTGTTATAGTCAATAAAAGTGAAGTAGTTAAAGGTGACTATTTTATAATAGCAACAGGTGGAGCTTCTTATCCATTAACAGGCTCTAAAGGTGAAGGACATAAGTTTGCAGAAAAGCTGGGTCATAAAATAGTAAAACTAAGACCTGCGTTAGTTCCTCTTGTGGCTAAAGACAATGAATGTAAAGAACTTATGGGAGTATCTTTAAAAAATGTAGAAGTAACAATAAAAGAAAATAATAACAAAAATGTATACAGAAATTTTGGAGAAATGCTTTTTACACACTTTGGTTTTTCAGGACCTATTATATTAAGCGGAAGCAGATATGTTGAAGACAACAAAAATTATACTCTTCATATTGATTTAAAACCAGCACTTGATTTTAATGAATTAGATAAACGTATATTAAAAGATTTTTCTGAATACAAAAATAAAAATTTTAAAAATTCATTAGATGACCTTCTTCCACAAAAACTAATACCTGTAATTATAAGAAGAAGCGGCATACTTCCAGAAAAAAAAGTAAATGAAATAACAAAAGAAGAAAGAAGAAGGCTTGTAAATTTATTGAAAGACTTGAATTTTGATTTAGAAGGGACTCGTCCAATTACTGAAGGCATAGTTACTCAGGGTGGTGTAGATGTTAATGAAATTGATCCGTCTACAATGAAATCAAAAATAATTGATAATCTTTCATTTTGTGGAGAAGTTATAGATGTAGATGCTTTTACAGGAGGTTATAATGTGCAGATAGCTTTTGCCACTGGATATTTAGCTGGTAAGTTTCTTCAGAAATAATAGAAATTTAATGACTTGTTTCATTAAAGAAAAAATTATATAATATATTGTAATTGTAAAATTGTATAATGAAATGAGGAATTCAAGTGAAATTAGACGTAGCAATTGATGGACCTGCAGGTGCTGGAAAGAGTACCATTGCAAAGCTTGTTGGTAAAAAATTTGATTTAATGTACATAAATACAGGAGCTATGTATAGAGCTGTTGCTTTAAAATCAAGTGAAGCGGGATTTAAACCAGAACAGATTGATAAAATTACAGCTTTAATAGATGCAATGGAAATGCATTTTGAACATGATGATTTATATTTAAACGGCATTAATGTTCAAGATAAAATTACCACTCCACAAATAAGCAGTATAGTTTCAGATTATGCAAGCATAAAAGAAGTAAGACAAAAACTTGTTCATCTTCAAAGAAAGATGTCTGAAAAGTATAATGTAATTATGGATGGTCGAGATATTGGTACAGTAGTACTAAAAAACGCATCTTTTAAATTCTTTTTAACTGCAAGTGCAGAAGAAAGGGCAAACAGACGTTATAAGGAATTACAGGAAAAGAAAATTCAATGTGATTATAATGAAATTTTAGAAGGAATCAAAAAAAGAGATTATATAGACAGCCATAGGGAAACTGATCCACTAAGACAAAGTGAAGATGCTGTGTTAATTGACAGCACCAGTCTTGATATTAATGGTGTAGTAGAATCTATATGCAGCTATATTAATAAAACAATAAATAAGGAGCAGAACTAATATGAGAGATATAAAACTTGCAAATAACGCTGGTTTTTGTTTCGGAGTTTCAAAAGCTGTAAAAGAGGCTTTGGCAATTCAAAAAAAGTATAACAAGAAAATTTATACTTTAGGGCCGCTTATACATAATAATGATGTAGTAGAATATTTAGAAGAAAATAATATCTTTTCTATTGAACTAAGCGAAATAGGAAAGTTAAATAAAAATGATGTTATTGTAATCAGATCACATGGTATTAGTGAAAATGTATATAATAAATTAAAAGACAAAAATCTTGAAATAGTCAATGGAACATGTCCTTTTGTGACTAATATTCAGAAAAAAGTAAAGAAATATTCACAGGAAGGATATCATATAGTAATATTAGGAGATAAAAATCATCCTGAAGTAAAAGGTATTAACGGATGGTGCAATGATAGTGCTATAATAACAAGTGATGGAACTTTTGAAGGAGATATTCCACAAAAAGTATGCCTTGTAGCCCAGACAACAGAAAAGCTTGCTAACTGGAAAAATGCTCTTCTTTCATTAAGCGGTGTAAAAGAATTATTAGCATTTAATACAATTTGTGCTGCAACTGATGTAAGACAGAGAAGTACAAAAAAGCTTTCTGGTGAAGTAGAAGCAATGATAGTTGTTGGTGGTAAAAATAGTTCAAACACTACAAAACTATATCAGATAGCATCTGAAAACTGCAATAAAACAATACATGTTCAAAATGCTGGTGAAATTCCAAAAGATTTTATCAGCAGTAATATAAAAAAAATAGGAGTCACAGCTGGTGCATCGACACCAGATTGGATTATCAGGGAGGTACTAGATATTATGAATAGTGAAAACAATAATTTTGAAGATCAGTTATCATTAATGGATGAAATGGATAGAAGATTTAAAATAGGGGATGAAGTTGAAGGTGAAATACTTTCTATAACTAGAGATTCTGTATTAGTATCACTAGTTGGATATAAAAGTGATGGAATTATTCCATTTAATGAATTAAGTGCAAAAGAAGATCCTGAAGATTTTGCGGCTAAATTAAATAGTGGTGATAATATAAAAGCTAAAGTAATTAAATTACAAAATTCTGATGGTTATGTTGTATTATCTCGTTTAGAATACGAAAGAGATGAAGCATATACAGAGTTACAAGATTTATTTGATAATCAGAAAACTTTTGAATTAACAGTGACAAAAGCTCAGGAAAAAGGATTAGTATCAAGCTATAAAGGTGTGAGAGTGTTTATACCAGCATCACAAATTGATACTAAATTTACAGAAAATAAAGAAGAATACATAGGTAAAACTATTGAAGTTAAATTAATAGATTTCAGCAGCAAAAATCCAGTTAAAGTTATTGCATCAAGAAGAATATTACTTGAAGCTGAAAAAGAAGCTGTTGAAGCAAAAGCATGGGAAACTTTAAATTTAGGTGATACTGTTAAAGGTGAAGTAAAAAGATTCACAAGCTTTGGTGCATTTGTTAATGTAAATGGAATTGATGGTTTATTACATCTATCTCAAATATCTTGGAATCATGTAAAAAGTATTGAAGATGAATTAAAAATAGGCCAGATTGTTGATGTAAAAATAATAGGTCTTGATAAAGAAAATAAAAAGCTTTCTTTAAGCATGAAAGAACTTATAGCAAAACCTTGGGATAAGGCATCAGAAAAATATCCAGAAGATTCAATAGTTTTAGGTAAGGTTGTTAGATTAAATGACTTTGGTGCATTTGTTGAATTAGAGCCAGGAGTTGATGGCTTAGTTCACATTTCAAAGATTTCTCACACTAGAATAAATCATCCAAAAGATGTTTTAACTATAGGTGAAGAAGTTAAAGCTAAAATCTTAAGTGTTGATGAAGAAAAGAAGAGAATATCATTAAGCATAAAAGATGCAGAATAATATCTTTAAAGGCTGTGTAATTATACATGGCCTTTTTTATATATTTTTTTACCTATTTTTGCATGTTAATAAACTATCGTGATATAATTTACATATATTATTTTATTGGAGAAACGTAATGATTGAAATAGAAAAATTATCAGTTTTTAATATAGATATTTTTAGAGAGTTTTATGATAAAAAATATAATTCTCTTACAGCTGATAAGAGCTTTTTTGAATACTATGATAGCGAAGTTTTTATAATTAAATACTATCTTAGAAAACAGGTTCATTTATTTAAATATAATAACAAGTATATAGGATATATATGGAATGAATATCCCATTCCAAAGAAAAGAAAATGTGATATATTTGCTTTATATATTAATAATCAATATTCAAATTTATTTGACATATCTGTTTTTAGTAAAATAGGAATTAGCAGGTTTAAGTTAAGCACTATAAGTACAAGCAGTGTTGAAGATGTTTTAAAAAAGCTGAACTGTAATTATGAACATACTACTTATGTAATGAAAATAGAATGTAACAATGAAGCTTTTTCTCCTAATTACAGTAATAACATTTCATTTAAAATTTTTGAGAGAGATAAAGATGAGCAGTTACGCTGCACAATACAAAATGCTATTTTTAATAAAGCAGGGAGAATTCCGCTAACACCAGTAGATATTATATATGAAGAAAATGAAGAATACTATATAAATGATTTTTCCATATTTATAAAATATAAAAACAATTATATAGGATATGGCCAGATAATAAAAAATGGCGGAGTATATACTATTGTCAATTTAGGAATTATTCCTTCTTATAGAGGGTTAGGCTTTGGTAATGATATAATTAAACATCTTATATATGTATGCATAACAAATAAAATTAAAGAAATCTATATAAAAGTAGATAAAGATAATTGTGAAGCCTATAATTTATACAGAAAACTTGGTTTTGTACTGGAAAAATCTTATTCTTTTTGGAGTTTATAATAAAAGAAGTTTTGAATCTTAAAGATAAATTATAATGTAAATAAAGACTGCCAGTTATGCAGTCTTTATTTTATTTATTATATTTGTTATAATACAACCGATGATTAAAAATGGAGGATACATGATGAACTTTGAAATAGAAAAACTTAAAGATAGCAATATTAAAGATAATACAAATAAATTCTTCTTTATTGAAACATGGGGATGCCAGATGAATGAAGAAGACTCAGAAAAATTATCAGGCATGTTAAAAAGCCAGGGATACACTGCAACAGAGGACAGAGATGCAGCAGAAATAATAATTTTTAACACTTGCTGTGTAAGAGAAAATGCAGAAAATAAAGTTTTTGGGAACCTGGGAATGTTAAAAAAGCAGAAGCAGAAAAATCCTAATCTTATAATAGCTTTATGTGGATGTATGATGCAGCAGAAAGGAATGGCTGATGAAGTATTAAGGAGATTTCCTTATGTTGATATTATATTTGGAACACACAATTCTTACAAATTTCCTGAATATTTACATAGAGTACAAACAGAAGGTGTTCAAATTAAAGAAATTTATGACAAGGAAACAGAAATAGTTGAAGGTGTTCCTATAGATAGAAAGTCTAGTGTAAAAGCTTTTGTAACTATAATGTATGGCTGTAATAATTTCTGCACATACTGCGTAGTTCCTTATGTAAGAGGAAGAGAAAGAAGCAGAAAGTCAGAAGACATAATTAAAGAAATTGAAGGATTAGTAAGTGAAGGATATAAAGAAGTAACATTGCTTGGACAAAACGTAAATTCTTATGGAAAAGGACTTGAAGAAGATATTACATTTGCACAACTTTTAAGAAAAGTAAATGAAATATCTGGACTTGAAAGAGTAAGATTTATGACTTCACATCCAAAAGATTTGAACATTGATGTAATACATGCAATTCGTGACTGTGATAAATTATGTGAACAGATACATCTTCCTGTACAAAGTGGATCAGATACTATTCTTAAAGAAATGAACAGACATTATACAAAAAAATATTATTTAGATTTAGCAGAAAAAATAAAAAGCGAAATACCTGATGTTACATTTA
>CAZLOP010000059.1:0-8186 GCA_964561205.1 uncultured Clostridium sp.
TAAGGAACATTTCTATAATAATCACCATAATTTAAACCATAGCCAACTACAAATAAATCTTCAATTTCAAAGCAGCAGTAATCTGGTTTTATTTCTATTTTTCTTCTTGAAGGTTTATCTAAAAGCACACATGTTTTTATTGAAGCAGGATTTAATTTTTTGATATGCTTCACAACAAAATCCATAGTTATTCCAGTATCAACTATATCATCAACAATTAAAACATCCCATCCTTCAATATTATCAGATATATCATTAACTACTTTTATGTTTCCACTTGAAGTCTCGCTGTTACCATAACTTGAAGTAGTCATAAAACCTATTTTTGCATTAATATCTATGGCCCTTGATAAATCAGCAGCATAAACAAAGCTTCCTCTAAGAAGTGAGAGTATGTATAGTTTTTTGTCTTTATAATCTTCTGATATTTCCTTTCCAAGTTGTGAAATTCTTTCTTTTATAACTTCCTCTGAAAAAAGAATATTACGTTTTTTATCATCCATAAGAGATTCTCCTTTTTATAGTTAAATATATAATGTTCTATATAGTATAAGATATATTATGTCACAAAAATATATATTTTTTCAACTATGTTGAAAATTTTTATAGATAATCAGCTTATGAATAGGGAATGTTGTACAAAAAAGATATGTAACAGTTTCCTTTTTTTATCTGATAAATTGGAATTTAATTAAGTAATAGGTAAGAAGTAAGAGGTAAGAGATAATGGATAGTTTTGTTTTATATTCATAAGTGCACACAGCCTTTACAATAACTTTTTATTAGTATAAAATTAGGAAAAAGTTATTATCATATAAATATGAGGTGAAATATATGATTCATGGAAACATAGAAGGAATACGTAAATCTATTTTAGAGGAACTTGAAAATATTTATTCAATAAGAACATCAAAAAATGAAGTCTGTGATATACAAATATTAAATATAGTATCAAAAATTTCAAGCATGATTGAAAGAGAAGTGAGTGTTGGAATAAACAGAAAAGGCAATGTTACCAGTGTAGCCATAGGTGATGCAACATCTGTTGAAATTCCAATGATAGGTATAGAGGAAAAAAGACTGGCAGGAATAAGATTAATCCATACTCATCCTAATGCATTATGTAATTTATCAGGTCTTGATTTAACAGCACTTTTAAAATTAAAACTTGATGCAATGGTATCAGTATCTATTATAGATGGCGAAATAATCAATTTTTCTTTAGGTATGTTATCTTTATATAATAACAGGCTTGAAGCATCAGAAAAGCAAAATATAACATTAGATAAGCTTCTTACAATAGATATATTAGATAAAATAAAACACATAGAAACATTAATAAAAAATAATGAAGTTATTGAAGATAATGAGGAAAAGGCAATTTTAGTAGGTTCTGATACAAGAGAAAGTCTTGAAGAATTAAAAGAGCTTACAGAAGCCTGTAACATACCAGTATTAAAAACTGTTTTTCAAAGCAGAAATAAAATAGATGCAGCATTTTATATAGGGCGTGGCAAAGTTTTGGAAATAGCATCAATGCGTCAGATAGAAAGAGCAAATGTTGTTATATTTGATGATGAATTAAGCGGTTCACAGGTTAGAAATCTTGAAGCTGCTATAGGTGCAAAGGTAATTGACAGAACAACTTTAATACTTGAAATTTTTGCAACAAGAGCTAAAAGCAGGGAAGCAAAGATTCAGGTAGAGCTTGCACAGTTAAAATACAGATTAAGCAGACTGCAGGGACTTGGAACTGTACTATCAAGAACCGGTGGTGGTATAGGTACAAGAGGACCAGGAGAAAAGAAGCTTGAAACAGACAGAAGACATATTATGGAAACTATCTATGATTTAAAAAATGATTTAAAAAAGATTAAAAAAACAAGAGAAGTTCAAAGAGAAAAAAGAAATAAAGAAAATATTCCCAAGGTATCATTAGTAGGTTATACAAATGCAGGAAAATCTACCCTTAGAAATGCATTATGTGAAACAGCTTCAAAAAAGGAAAATGCGTCTAAAGAAAAAGTGTTTGAAGCAGATATGCTATTTGCAACACTGGATACAACAACAAGAGCTATAGTGCTTCAAAATAAAGGTGTAATAACATTAACTGACACAGTAGGTTTTGTAAGAAAACTTCCACATGATTTAGTTGAAGCATTTAAATCTACATTAGAAGAGGTTGTATACAGCGATCTTTTATGTCATGTAATTGATGTTTCAAGTGATACTGCAATTGAACAGTATATGGCAGTAAATGAAGTTCTATTAGAATTAGGTGCAATAGACAAAGAAACAATTATAGTATTAAATAAAATAGATAAAGCTGCTGATGAAAATAAAGAAGCAGTAAAGAAAGTTATTGAAGGCAAAAATTATCTTGAAGTTTCAGAAAAAGAAAAAATAAATCTTGATGAATTACTAACTTTAATAGAAGAAAAACTTCCATATAACTATAAAACTGAAGAGTATAAAATACCTTACAGCAAGACTAATATACAATCATTTTTACATCGTAATTCAAGGATTATTGAAGAAAGATATGATGAAGATGGAATATATATAAAAGCAGAAGTAGATGATGAAACATATAATAAAACTAAACAAGTATTATATAATAGGAATAAATAAGCTATAATAAAGCATATATTCAATAATTAATAATAAAGAAAAAGAGGGAACTTATTAATGCTGCAGTCTATTGTAAATTATCAAAAGGCTTGTGAAAAGCTTGTTACAACATTAAAGAATAATAAAAATGTTCTTACTGTATTTGCCTTTGGGAGTATAGTAAATGGCGACTTATGGGAAGAATCAGATATTGATATGTTTGTGGTATATAAGAATAATTTTAATGAAGTGCGTGATATATATTCTGAAATATCAGAAATTCCTGTACATATAAAAGTGCTTAATAAAGATAAGTTTTTAGAACTTTATAAGAATAATGGCAAAAAAGGATTTATAAGAAATCTTCTTATTTCATCAAAAATGATTATTTCAAAGGATGAAGAACTAGAAAATTTATATAATGAAGCAAAATATACATTAGATAAACATATTGAACTTAATAATCTTTTATATCTTGGTGCATTAATTAAGGATTTAAGAGTTTCAAAAAAATTTTATTATAATAATAGTATGTTTACGTCATATGAAGTACTTATAAGAGCTCTTGGTAATTTTTCTAAGCTGTATCTTAATCTTAATGGTTACAAAGTTTCAAAAGATGCAGTAAAAATGGTAGCAAATTTAAATAATAATTTTAATGAAATAGTTGATAATTTATTTGGGAATGGTGCATCAAAGGAAAATATTATGAGTGCAATTTCATATATGGAAAATTATTTAGACGTAAATATTAATGTTGCAGCTAAATTTCTTATAGACTACCTTAAAGAAAAAAATGCATTTTTAAGTTCCTATGAAATAAAAAAAGATGATATATTTAAAGATTTTTCAATAAAAATAGAAGATATATTAAAAGAATTGTATAAAAGAAATATTATTTTAAAGAAAACTCAGAAGTTAGATTTAGGACCACGAGAAAGAATAGTAAATGAAAATGTATATGCAGCACAGTAAATTTATATCAGGGTGAGTTTATGGAAAGTATAAAAAGCATAAAATTCAAAAAAGATGTTCCCAAGTACATTTCAATATACAAATGTATAAAAAACTTGATAGATAAAAAGAAAATAGAAGATAAAGAAAAGCTTCCCACAATTCGTGCATTGTCAAAAGAATTGAATGTTAATAATGATACAATAATAAATGCTTATAATAAACTAAAGGCTGAAGGATATGCATATCAAAAAATGGGCAGTGGAACATATGCAAGAAGAAAAGAAGTTACTTCATCATTTAGAAAAAGATATACAGCTATGCTGAAAAAACTAAGTACTGAAAGTTTAGAGGATATAATTGATTTTACAGGTGAAACAAACAGTGAAGTTCTCTTTCCTATAAATGATTTAAAAGAAACAATAAATGTAGTTTTAGAGAGAGATGGAACTGAAGCACTGGTAGCAAAAAACAGATGTGGGTATAATAAATTAATTGAAACAATAAATAGAGTATTCTGGAATAATGAACTTAATGAAGAAAATATACTAATTGTATCGGGAGCTCAGCAAGGGATAGATATAGCAGCAAAAAGTATCATTAATATAAATGATACTGTTATTGTGGAAAAACCTACTTATATGGGTGCATTATCTGCATTTAAATGGAGAAAAGCTAATATAATAGAAATTCCAATAAAAAGGAATGGAATAGATTTAGATAAATTTGAAAAAATACTACAAAAAAACCATATAAAATGTTTTTATACAATGAGTTATTTTCAAAATCCTACAGGTATAACATATAATATAGAAAGTAAAAAAAGGATATTAGAATTAGCACAAATCTATGATTTTTATATAATAGAAGATGATTATCTTTCTGAACTTATTTACACAAATGATGTAGATTATGTACCATTTAAATATCTTGATAAAAACAATCGGGTTATATATATTAAAAGTTTCTCAAAAATATTTCTTCCTGGTATAAGAATGGGGTATATGGCTGTACCTGAAGTATATAAGGAAATTATAGAAGCATCAAAATTAAATACAGATATAACAACATCAAGCCTTATGCAGAGAGCATTGGATGAATATATAGCAACTGGGAAATGGAAAATTAATATAAAGAATTTAAATGAAGAATATAGTGAACGATATATATTAATGAAAGAAATATTAAATAATGATTTTAAGGATACATTAGAATATATTGACCCTCATGGAGGTTTGAATTTTTATATAAACATAAAAAATAATAAATTCACTTCCAATGAACTTTTTGAAGAACTTATAAAAAACAATGTTTATATAACTCCAGCACAGATTTTCTTTATAAGTCCTGATGATGGTAAATATTCATTTAGAATAGGTTTTTATCAAACAAATAAGAAAAAAATATTTCAAGGTATGTCTGTTTTAAAAGAAACTATAGAACAACTGATTAATAAAAAGGAGTAAAGATTATGTCATACATTACAATTAAAAGCTTTGGTGAAGATAGATTTGAAGAAAAAAAATCAGAATTCATAGGTTATGCAAAGCGTGTACAAAATGAAGAAGAAGCCAAAGCCTTTGTAAATGAAATAAAATCAATGCATAAGCAGGCAAAACATAACTGCTATGCATATGTAATAGGAGAAAATAAAAATATTCAAAGATACAGTGATGATGGGGAGCCACAGGGAACAGCAGGAATTCCTATTCTTGAAGTGATGAAAAAGAGCAACATAACAGATTGTGCTATTGTAGTTACAAGATATTTTGGCGGAATACTTCTTGGTGCTGGTGGTCTTACACGAGCATATATAAAAGGAGCCGGTATTGCACTAAAGGCAGCAGGTGTTGTGGAAAAAGTTGAAGGTTTAAAAATGAGCATATAAATAGAATATGATCTTTTTGGAAAAATACAATATGTATGTGGGCAGAATTCATGGCATATTGAGGATACTGAATATACAGACAAAATAATACTTCATATTTTATGTGAAACGTCTATGGTTCATAGAATAGAAAATGAGATTATAGAATGTACTAATGGAAAAGCTGTTATTAGTAAAAGTGAAAAGAATATATACTTTAAAGAAGAAAACCGCTTATATTTGAATATATAAGCGTTTTTTTGGTATATGTGGCTAATTTAAATTAAATTGTTAAAAAATTCATAATGTGATATTATGATATTAAGTAATATTTACCTATAAATAAGTAAAATCATATTCTGGAAGGGGGATGTCTAAGCTGTATATGGCTTGGGTTATAAACAATGAGAATTAGAACAATTAAAGGAAAATTAATCTTTGTAGTATTATCAATCAGCATTATAATACTAATTGGAATTTCAATTGCAAGCTATTCAGTTTCATACAATTTGATAACAAGCAAATCTGAAGAAAAACAACAGGAAGTTACCCAAAAGTATAGTATGCAGATTGATAGCTGGCTAAGAGAGCAGTCAGTAAGAGTTGATGATATTAAACAAGACTTGGAGGTTATGGACAGTATTGATGAAGAGGCAATTAAAAAATTATTAACCAAAAAGGTTGAAGAAAGAAATGAAAGCGTATTTGAATATGCTGTCTGCTTTGAAAATGGAATTATTGTTAATGGTTCTAAAAATGAAATTCCTGAAGGCTTTAAACCCTATGAGAGACCTTGGTATAAAGAAGCAATAAAAAAGGGAGATATAGTTTATACTGCACCATATGTTGATGCGGTTACAGGAAACATTGTTGTAACAATTTCAGCGCCAGTAAAAATAGGTAATATTAATGGTGTTATAGCATCTGATATTTGTATAGATGAAATTGTTAAGCTTACTAATAACATAAAGGAATCAGAAAACAGCTATGCATTTTTAATAGATAATGAAAATAACTTTATTACACATAAGAATAAAGAATATCTGCCCAATTCAGAGAATAAGACAGCTATTGATAATGCATCAAGTGGTTTATATAAAAATCTTATGAACAGCACAAGTAATAATAATATTAAGACTACAAAATTATTGGATTATGATGGTATCAATAAATATTGTGTACTTGTAAATATTGACAGATGTGGCTGGAATTTTGGATATATGGTTCCTAGTGCAGAACTAAAAAGTGGAGTAGATAATCTTATTTTTGTTTTTGGTGCAGTTATAGTAGCAGGAATTTTATTAAATATTATTGCTATTACATCAATAGTAAAAAGATTATTTAAACCTATTGATAAAATGAAAGTATTTGCCTCTGGAGATCTTCGTGATGATTCTGAGATAGAAAAAAGCATTAAAAACCACAAAATAGATGAAAGATTTAAAGATGAGGTTGAAGAGATAACTTATGCAACTGAAACAATAAGAAAGCAGTTTAGAGAAACTATACTTGAAACAAAAAATCAAACTGAAAGTATAGGAAATAATATAGAAAATTCTGAACAGAATATGGTATTACTTGATAAGTTTATAGATGTTATTGTTGAATCGGTTCAAAAAATTTCAAGTGAAGCTAACAATAGTGCTGAATCAGCAGAAGAAGCAGAAAAAATTACAAATGAAGTTAAAAATGCAATACAGATAGTTTCTGAAAAAGCAACAGATTCAGCATTAGTATCTGAAGAGATAACTAAGAGAGCAGATGGATTATTAAGCAGCAGTATTTCATCACAAAAAAATGCTAATGATATCTGTAATAATACAAGTGATGCTCTTAATAGAGCAATAAATGAAGCGAAAAAAGTAGAAGAAATAAGAATGTTATCAGAAGAAATTCTGGCAATAGCTGAACAGACTAATCTTCTTGCACTAAATGCTTCAATAGAAGCATCAAGGGCTGGAGAATCTGGAAAAGGCTTTGCAGTTGTAGCAGAAGAGATAAGAAAGCTTGCAGAGAATTCAACATCAACAGTTGATAAAATAAAAATGGTTATAGATAATGTAATAAGTTCAGTAAATAATTTAAGCAGTCATTCAGGAGAATTGTTAGAATTTATTGATGGTACAGTAAGAAAAGATTATAATTCTATGGTTGAGACTGCTAAACAGTATAAGAAAGATGCAGATAATTATAAAGAAATTGCAAGTGACCTTGGCGCTACAGCTGAAGAAGTCAGTGCTGCTGTTATTGGAATAGCTCAGACTATGGCAGAAATAAATGCTTTAAATTCTGAAATTGCTGTTGATTCAAAGAATATTTTACAATCAACAAATAAAGCAGCAAAGGATTCAACAGATGTTTTGGAACAAATAAAAGGAGTAAGTCAGAGCAGTGAAAAATTAAAAGCTGTTATTGGCAATTTTAAAATATAATATAATTAAAAATTAGAATGTCGTGCTAAATATAGTGTACAGTTCTCTTTTTCAATTGATAAATCATAATTTGAACTAAGAACTAAAAACTAAAAGCTAAGAGTTTCGGTGAAAAAAACTTCGTTTTTTATTATATTATTGCATTGATTTTGCTGTGCAAAATCTACCGCCGTTCTTAGTTTTTAGTTCTTACTTAATATCGTTAAATTATGATTTATATAAATACTAATTATTAAGAATTTTTGGTTGGAATTGACAAACAATAAAAAAAGGTAACAGTTCAGCCTTCTGAATAATAAACTGGGGAAAATAATGATAAAAAT
>CAZLOP010000060.1:0-8148 GCA_964561205.1 uncultured Clostridium sp.
GTGCTAAAACTCCAAGTGTCTTCTTCATATAAACTCCTTATAATCTGTAATTATTTTATTTTAAGTATATCAATGAATACTATATTTTACAATTAAATAAACAAAAAGATATGAGATGGGAATTAAAATCTATTCTTATCTCATATCTTTTAGCTGCCATAAATTAAATTATACTTTGTAAATATTTACAGCTGTATCAAGCTTGTTGGATAATTCATGCTGATTATTAAGCTGTATCATTATATTTTCTATCTGCCTATTTACATCATTAATATTATTAGTGATATCCTTTGATTTTTCTGATGTCTGTTCTGTTGCACCCATTACTCTCTCTATTCCCTGACTAATTTCATTAATGACATCATTTATAGAGTTACTTGCATCACATACTTTTCCAGACATTCTTGTTATTACTTTAGAATCATTTTCATAACTTTTAGCTGTATCTATAAGTAATGAATAGTCTCTTTCTACATCAACCTGAATGAATTTTAATAAATCATTACTTTGTTCACTTAGATTATCAAATGCTGCCTTTACTTCATCAATAATCCCCTGAATCCTGTTAACATTTATACTTGATATTTCTGCTAAATTTTTTACTTCTTCTGCAACAATTGCAAAACCTTTTCCAGCTTCTCCAGCCCTTGCTGCTTCAATTGCTGCATTTAAAGCTAAAAGATTTGTCTGCTCTGATACTTCTCCTATAGCCTGTGCTATTATTTTTATATCATCAACTACTTTTCCCTGATTTATAGCTTTTCTTACATTGTCTATTTTCTCTCTATATATTTTCTTTGCATTTTCTGCCGCTTTTTCACCTTTATGCCTAATATTAACAGCTTTATTTTTAATCATTTCAGCTTCTTCTGTATCTCTTTGCGCTGTTATGTTAAGCTGCATAACACGTTCCTTTATCTGTATGGCTGAATCATTGACATTTTCTGCTGCTGCACTTAATAAATTAACCTGATTTGATATGTTTCCTGTTGAATTTCTTACAACTCTCATTTTCTCATCAATAATAGTAATTAAATTATTAACATTAGTGCTTGATTCTAATAAGGATGATGAAGCTTCATTTATATCATAAATCATACTTCTGTTAGCTGAAACTGCATTATTAAGATTATCTATTACTTCATATATTTCTTTATCATATTTTCCTTCAAGTTTTGCTGTTAAATCCCCACTTTTTATTAAATAAGCAAAACCATTCAATTTTTTTAATGGTTTTATAGCTGAACTTATTATAATTATAGCTAGTACTATTGCAACAATTATACTTATTCCTGATATTATGAATGCATTATTGGTACATTTTTCAACATTTGCTTGTGCAGACTCTATTGCATGTCTCATGCTTTGCTTTGTAATTGATTGTACTGCTGCATTATTTACAATCTGTTGAAGCTTTTCAAGTTCACTATTAACAGAATTAAGCAGTTTAATGCAAACGCTTGCAAAAATTAGTAAAAAACTTACTATAGCAGTATAGCTTAACATTATCTTACCCTTTAATGTCATGTTCTTACCCTTCATTATTTCTCCTCCTTGCAAATATATTTCACAACGTTATCATTATTATATACGCTGTTATTTCCATTTTCCATATAATAGATAAAACATTTTTATTTTTGTAATTTATCACAAAAAAATCAAAAAAATTCGGTGATCCTTTTATTAAATTTTCACCGAATTAATATATGCCTTGTATCAGCTATTTAATAAGTTCAATATTTCTTCAACAGTTGCTTTTGCCTTTTTGGGCAGATTATTTAAAGCCTGCTGACGTGTATTTTCATTATTAATCTGAATAATTCTTAAAACCTCTGTCTGTAATCCTGGTATGCTATTTAATTCTTTTACTGCTTTATTAAATTTATCTGCAAATTTCTTATCCTGAGCTATTTTCTGCTGAAGCTTCATTATCAATGCGTAACCATTCATATATGTTTACTCTCCTCCAAGACAGCTATTTATTCACATTATATATTATTCATGTTATATAAAAATGGTAACTCTATTATTTTATTATTTACAAAAAGAAGCAGCCGCAAATTAATGAGACAACTCCTTGCTTAAATAGCTAAATATATATTACACCATTTTGAATTAACTTTTTGCTTATCTTAGTTATTTTATCCGGATAAACTGTAGCTACACACTCATTTAATATATTTACTTTTAAATTATACTTTCGTGCACTTTCAGCTGTTTTAGCAATACAAAAACTAGCATCAACTCCGGCAAGTTCTACTTTCTGTATATTGTTTTCTTTAATGAACTTTATAAGATTTTTATTATCAAAAGCATCTTTGCTTTGCTTTTCAAAATAATTTTCCGAAACTATTTTTATGCGCTTATCTATTTTATTGCCCTTACTGCCTGTTATTCCATACTTTATAAATTTTTTAAAGAAAAAATTATTGGGATATGCTGTTACAATATATAAAACTGGCATTTTATGCTCCTCATAATAGCTTATTCTTTCATTTATATTACGTATCAGGTGATCATCGTCATAATCAAACTTTTCTTTATTACGCTGCTCCCCTATATAATCCTCTTGTGCATCCATAACAAAAAGCGCTGTTTTCATTTAAATTCCCATTCCCCTCCTTTATTTAATATACATATATTTTATATTAGTTTCAAATTTTGTCAATATATACAACAAAATTGTACATGTTTTGTGTTTATACTTCTATTAAAAGTTCAACAGGACAGTGATCTGAGCCTAATATTTCTGTATGTATTTTAGCATCTTTAATTTTTTCTTTTAAATCTTCAGACACAAGAAAATAATCTATTCTCCATCCTGCATTATTTGCTCTTGCATTAAATCTATATGACCACCATGAATAAATATCTTTTGTATCAGGATATAAATATCTGAAACTATCTACAAAGCCACATGATAATAATTCAGTCATTTTTTCACGTTCTTCATCAGTAAAACCTGCATTTTTTCTATTTGATTTTGGATTCTTTATATCTATTTCATTATGTGCAACATTCATATCACCACAAATAATAACAGGTTTATTCTTTTTTAATTGGTTTAAGTAATTTCTTTTTATATCTTCATATGCCATTCTATACTCCAGCCTTTTTAATTCATTCTGGCTGTTTGGTGTATATTCTGTTATTACATAATATTCAGGAAATTCAAGAGTTATTACTCTTCCTTCATTATCATAATCATTATTTCCAATTCCATACTTAACACTTAATGGTTCTTCCTTTGTAAAAATTGCTGTTCCGCTATATCCTTTTTTCTCTGCATAATTCCAGTAGCATTTATATCCTTCAGGTTGAAAATCAATCTGTCCCTCCTGAAGCTTGCTTTCCTGGATACAAAATATATCTGCATCTATTTCATTGAAAAATTTTTCAAACCCCTTTTTCACACATGCACGGAGACCATTAACATTCCAAGAAATCATCTTTTTCATAATTATTCCTCCATCTATAATAACATATCGTGGTACTTCTAATATTTTTTTATAATTAATACCTCTGTTTAATATCATTATATGCAGTTCTAAAATCATCCATAGTAACCTTTATGTTTATTGTTTCATCTTTTTCAGTATCTGATTCTTCTGAACCTTGTTTATTTTCTTCATTTTCCAATGCATTTACTGCCGCCATAAATACAATATCTTTTATATCTGCTCCTGTTATATCTATAAATTCAGCACCTAAAGTATCTACACTTACTTCATCACTAAGAGGCATATTTTTAGGAATATGTATCTTAAATATTTCTTTTCTGCCTTCTTTATCAGGCATTTTGAATTCTACACTGCAAAGAATTCTTCTTTTAAAAGCATCATCATAATTTGATAATAAATTAGTAGTAAAAATTACTATTCCTTCAAATTTTTCAAGCTCTAAAAGCATAACACTTCTTGTAATATTAATATTATAATCAGCCGACTGACTAATATTTGTAAGTCTTTTTCCCAAAAACGAATCTGCTTCTTCAAACACTAAAACTGCATTATTTTCTTTTGCTGCTTCAAAAGCTTTTTTTACATTTTTAGGTGTCTGTCCTACATACTTTGATTCTAAATCTGCATAATTTATTGAATAAACTTTTTTGCCAAGATACTTGGCTACTGCTTCAGCTGCCATACTCTTTCCTGTGCCTGGAACTCCAAAGAAATTAAGAACTACACCTCTGTTAAACCTGCTTCTTCCTTCAAATCCCCATTGACTGTATAGTTTATTTTCATGCTTCTTTATATTTAAAACATTTAAAATCTGTTTTTTCTCTTTTTCAGATATAAAAACATCATCAAAACTATATTCCGGATTATAGATATTAATAAATTCATCATTTAATGGTGTTTCTTTAAGCTCTCTATTACTTTCAGATTTTATAAACTCATCCATGGCTTTCTCATTATTAGCTATTAAAATTCTCTTCCCACTTGGATTATATTTAGATTCATTATTTTCAATTGCTCTGTTAATGTCCCCTAATAATTTATCAACATTTTCATTGTCCAGCATTACTTCATTATTATCACTATCTTTTTTATAATTTGCATCAATTATTGTTATTCTTGCATTTTTATATTTTCTTGTTATATTTTTGGTAAATATATCTTTATCTTTTCCTAAACCAAACATTATTTATCCTCACTTTTTTATATACATTTATGCTTTTACAAATACTATAAACATTAATATCTATTTTCTTATGCCTGTTTTCCTGTCTTTGGAATTTTGTGTTCCTAAACTGTTAACTTTACTATATTTTTTTCTTTTTGAATTCCTTTCTTTGTTTCTAGAACTTTCATTATTGTTCCTGCTTTTAGCTTTTACAAATTTTTTATTTGTATTATTGTTTTTCTTAAATTTATCTCGTATAAGACATTTTGCCCCATCGCCTATAAGTTCCTCTCTTCCTGCTTCTTTTAATGCCTCATAAACAAGATTATAATACTTTGGATTTCTATACTGAAGCAGTGCCCTCTGCATAGCCTTTTCACGCTTGGATTTGGGTACATAAACTGCCTCTAATGTGACTGGATCAAGTCCTGTATAATACATTGTTGTTGAAAGTGTTCCAGGAGTAGGATAAAAATCCTGCACCTGCTCTGGTGAATAATGTATATCTCTTAAATATTCTGCAAGCTCTATAGCACAATCTAATGTACTTCCTGGATGTGAAGACATAAGATAAGGTACAATATATTGTTTTTTTCCTAACTTTTTTGTTATTCTTTCGAATTTTGCAGTAAATTTATTATATGTATCACCAGACGGCTTTCCCATATACTTTAATACTTTTGAAGATACATGTTCAGGTGCCACTTTCAACTGTCCGCTTACATGGTGCTCAACAAGTTCCTTAAAAAAAGTATCATCCTTATCTGCCATTATATAATCATAACGAAGTCCTGATCGTACGAAGGCTTTTTTTACACCAGGAACTTTTCTTATAGCTCTAAGAATGTCAAGATATTCGCTATGATCTACATCTACATTTTTACAGACTGCTGGTGAAAGACATTCTTTATGTTTACAACAACCAAAAGCAAGCTGTTTTTCACATGCAGGTTTTCTAAAGTTAGCTGTGGGACCACCTACATCATGTATGTATCCTTTAAAATTTTTAAGACGAGTTATTCCTTCAACTTCCTTTAAAATTGATTCTTTGCTTCGACTCTGAACTACACGTCCCTGATGAAAAGTTATTGCACAGAATCTGCAGTCTCCAAAACATCCTCTTGAACTTACAACACTAAACTGCACTTCTTCTATTGCAGGAACACCACCATATTTTTCATAAGAAGGATGATATGTTTTCATATATGGCAGTCCATAAACTTCATCAAGTTCTTCTCTATTTAATGGAGGCTGGGGAATATTCTGAACAAGATATTTATTTCCAAACTTTTGAACTATAATTTTTCCTCTTACAGAATCCTGTTCTTCATATTGAATCTTTCCAGCTATGGCATATTTTTTCTTATCACTTACTACTTCTTTATAAGAAGGTATTTCTATATAATCCTGAACATCCATTAGGCTTTCTGCTAAATAACAGGTTCCCTTTACATATGTAATATTCTTGGCACGTACTCCGTTTTTTAAGCTTTCTGCCACTTCAACTATAGGTCTTTCGCCCATTCCATAAATAAGTAAATCTGCACTGCTGTCTATAAGCATTGATTTTCTTACTTTATCTTCCCAGTAATCATAATGAGCAAAGCGTCTAAGACTGGCTTCAACACCACCTATTACTATATCTATATCCTTGTATGCCTCACGTATCTTATTACAATATACTGTAGTAGCGCGATCAGGTCTTAAACCCATTTTACCCCCTGGAGAATAAAAATCTTTCTCTCTTCTCTTTTTGCTGACTGTATAGTGATTCACCATAGAGTCCATGTTACCACCATTTACAAGAAATGCATACTTAGGACGTCCCAGTCTTTTAAAATCATAGATATTATTCCAGTCAGGCTGAGGAATGATACCAACTTTATATCCATTATGCTCTAAAACTCTTGATATTATTGCAGTTCCAAAGCTGTGATGATCTATATATGCATCACCTGTTACCACAATAAAATCACACTGATCCCATCCACGTTTTTCCATATCGCCTTTATTTATTGGCAAAAAATCTTTTTGCATATTTCATCTGCACCTACTTAATTTATTTTTTTATATTATATCATATACTTTTAACTCAATGGACAATGATTTATAATTTCACCTAAACTGAATATATTAAAAGAGATCATACTTTTTAGTACAATCTCTTCTAATATATTATTCTAGCTGCTTAATATAAATATGAAAAATCCCTCACACTATATTTAAAGCTGCAAATACTTCTTATTTTATGGAATTGGCGGGCAGATTACATTTGAACTTCCGCATTGAGAAACTGTGTCAGCTGGTTCTAAAGAATATCCATTAGTTGCCCGAATACATCTTGGACATGGTTCATTTCCCATACATACATTAGCTGGTTCAGAAGGCATTTTAGGCACTTGCCTCTGGCAGTTTATTGTTGTATCTGTTGATAAAACTGCTACAGCTTTTCTAACTGATGCATATAGTGATTTTTTTATAAATACTGCTATTTCCGCTGCTGCTTCAAATGATACATTAGGATAATTTTCTTTCTGGCAACATGATCCTTTAGTTTCTATTGGGTCAACAGTTGATGAATAAGTTTCAGTTACAGGCTGGATACAGTCAACTGATAATGAAGTATCATATATTTCATTTAACCTAACCTGTTCATTAGTTGGAAGACATAATTTTTCTGAGAAATTAAAAACACAGAATCCAAGATCTGATAAGAATATTGGATTTATATTATCAAAGGTATCAATGCCAGTACCTGCACAATTTACTAATCCTACACTATCAGCTATAAATTCACAGTTTCCAATTCTTCCTCTTATAGTTATAACCAAATCTGATACTGCAAAATCTAACTGTTTATTAACAACTTTTAACTGTGAATATTCTGCCGAACTTCCATTACAACAGCATTGAGATGTTCTTACACTTCCAGTATCTTCATTAAATAATACTGTTACATCTGTTGAATCTGCAGCTGTACATGATGGTTTTACAGTAAAAGTCTGCTCTACTGAGTTTATCCATACGGGTGTAGTAAGTGATGATGCTGAATCTGGAACCAGGCCTATACAATTGTAAGATAATTCAATGCTTCTAATACATATAGTTCCAGTTAATGATGTGTTTGCAGCTCTTGGAAGATTTCTTGTCTGAAATACTATATTATCTGGATATGCAACATCCTGTTTAAAATCCACTGTACAGTTTTTAATCACATCTGTTAATATTGGTGTACATTGTGTCTCTCCAATATCACAGCTGTTAATTAGAACTGGTTCACAACATGGCTCACACTGACAATTTCCTGAAACACTTCTTAATGAAGAGTTTTTGGGAGTATAGCATCCTGTTGTTCTTTTTGTCATGACAAATGACCTCCTATTGTAAATTTCACTATTGGACAAATTTTTTCTTTTTTCTACATTATCTTATGAAATAATTATCAACATGTTTCCAAATATGATGAGATTATTTTTCTATGTATATGATTTTTGTTTTATTTTCCAGTATGATAATGCATTA
>CAZLOP010000061.1:0-4288 GCA_964561205.1 uncultured Clostridium sp.
ATGAACAGGCTACTTGATTTACAGGCTTAAAAAAATTTGCACATGAAACATCAGCGCTTAAAGCTATCCCTTCAATACTTGCTCCATTCTGGTATAGCAATAATTAATAGTTTTCATAAAAAATGAATATATTAATTATCAAAATTATGTTATAAAACTCAGAATGGACAAGTATATTTCGGGACAGCTTTAAGCTGGATGTTTCTATGTGCAAATTTTATGCGCCTGTAAATCAATAGCCAGTTCACATTTTCTGCGTTTTCTGCATCAAGGTTCTTTATTAAGTTATTATAAATTGGAAATGAAGTTCATCTGTTAGTACAACAGCATAGAGGCTATGGTATAATTTGTTTAATAAATATGAAAAGAAATTAAGCCATGTGGTAATTAATATGCAATATATTTTGATAGGTTAAGAGATGATATTATGTAGAAATAGAGCTGTAGTCATGGTGAAAAAATGGTAGAGGAATTGGTTTATTAAGGGAGATTGAATTAAGATGTTAAATAAACTACAGAAAATAACTTCTATGGATTTTTTAAAAAAGAAAGATTATAAAAATTCAATATGTTTTGAATATAAAGAATTTATTGATAATAACGAAGAATTTACGGAATTTAATAATTCTGAAGATAATGAAAAATATCTGGATGCAATAGATAAAATAAAAAATATTGATAAAAGTGCAGCATGTTTTGTTGAAGTTTATGGAGAAGAAGAAAATTTTATTTATGGTGAGACAATAATATTAATCACATGTTTATCAAAAGAAGAAATTGAAAATATATTTGAAATTATTAATAAGAAATATAATGATTATTTGTCACCTAGTGAGATTACATTAATATCATTAAAAGATATTCAAAATACATTTTATATAGATAAGAATGGAAAATTAATTGAGTTATGCAGTGTATTAAGAAAATATGTTTTAACTAATATATTTACATTATGGTGGGATTAAAATGGGGTATTAATTAGAGGTGTTTTAGTAATGAGTTTAGAACATTATGAATTTGAAAAAGAAAGTGGTATTACTGGATTTTTAGGAGGTATAGTTTCATTAGCAGCTGATGAATTTGCAGTGAAATTGCCTAGTATAGGAATTAATTATGAAACTTTTGAAGCTGATATCTTTTATATAGGGGAAAACAATGAAATTGCTTTTGAAGATTCTATAAAAAAAAGAATGAGAGAATCGTGGTATGGAGCGAGTACTATTGGAGATACAACAAATATAATGAAGTTAATAGATTCATCTCATTTTAAATTTATAGAACAAGATATAACAACATTATCAGATTCAATTATACAGATGTATGATGATAACAGAAAAGGTATTGCTGAGATGGCAACACAGTTTGAACAAGATATTGAATATTATATAAAAAAGCCTAAAGCTGTTTATAGCTTGCCATATATATTCAATAAAGAAATTTATGAATGTGATTCTATTATGAGTAGATGTTATACATATGATATTTGGGAAATAAAGCTTATTGAGTATAGTAAATATGCATTGCTTTTAGTTAGAGGCAGTGATGAATAGAAATGCAAATATTATATAATAGAGATAAATGAATAAATACAACAAAGCAGCCTGTTTAATGGGACACAGACTGCTTTAAGCTTTTATGTTTTTTAGGGATAATAATGAAAATATTCCTGTTCCTGCGGAATATGGGCTATAATGTTAAGTTCTTTTGTCACTAAGCATTAATATGCCAGGAATTTGGGATTAATATTTATCTTATGGATTCATTATATAAAAAAATTATGTCAGTATTATGTCAATGTAAAGGAATATTTTTTATAATTTTAAGATGGGCGGAAAGTTATATGATAAAAAGAGAAGAAATTTTTGATTATATAAGGGAAAAATTTAATACGGTTCCAGATTATCCATGGGCAAAAAGTCCAGAATGTGCAGTGCTTAGACATAAGGACAGCGGAAAATGGTATGGGCTGATTATGAATATACTCAAAATAAAATGATATGAGCTATGATTTAACTAAATAATTGTAAAGAGTTATAAAGTTAATAAAAGATGATTTCTATGTTCTTTAGAAGTCATCTTTTTTCTTTTATAGGCAATTATATTCATAAAAAATCTGAGAATAATGTTGAGAAATACATAGTCTGCTAAGGAATTATTGAAATAAAAATAATATCATAATAATTAATTATTAAAAATAAGCATAAAAAGCTAAAGTAACCAAGAAAAAAGACGAAAACAGGGTGAAAGAAAATGACAAAAAATGAAAGAAAATGATTGGATTTGAAAGGAGTAGTTTTATGAAAAAAATATCAAATAAAATAATATGTGCAATAGTATTATTTTGTATTATAACTTCAACAATTGTAATAATACCAACTACGTTGATGAATAAATCAACTCTTGGGCAGCAGGCTAAAGAATTAATGAGTGAAATTTCAATGAACAATGCTCAAAATATAAATACAGGTCTTGCAAAAACAAAGGACTATGTAGAAAATATTAATATGTTAATGGAAACAACTTTAGACTTAGATAGTTTTGATGAAAATGATGAGTATGCAGCAGATTATACTGCTTATATAGACAGCTATTTAGCAAAAGTAATAAATGAAAATGAAAAACTTTTAGGGGTAGCTGTTGTTATTAATCCAGAACTGACAAAAGAAGCTTATCAGGTAATCTATGAAAGAAATGCAGATACTCTTGAAGTAAGTAAAATTAATAAATTTACAAAAGATCAGTTTGTAGAGGGAAATCCTGATATGACATGGTATTACAATGCTGTTAAAGTAAAAGATGGAATATGGAGTGATCCTCATACAGACAGCAGTTCTGAAAGCATGAGAATATCATTTACAAAACCTATATATCAAAGATGATAAACTTTTAGGTGTTGTTGCTTTAGATTTATTTTTTGATGATTATGTAAAGATGATAAATGATGTAAAAATATATGATCATGGATATGCATTTTTGTTTAATTCAAATGGAAATTATCTTGTAGATAAAGTATATAGTGATAAAGATAATATAAAAACTATTATTCCAGAAGCAGATGTATTTTCAAATAATAATGGTATTATTCAATGTGAAATATCTGGGAAAAAGAGTTTTTTAGCATATTCAAAATTAAGTAATGGAAATATAATGGTTGTTACAGCAGAAAATAATGATATATATAAAACAATAAATAATAACATAATTGTGTGAATTATTCTGACAATAATAATATGTATTATTACTTCAATATGTGCGTTTATAATAGGAAAGAAGATAAGCAATCCAATTGTATTCATTACTAAACTTATTAATATTATTTCAAATCTGGATTTTAGAGAAAATGAAGAATTTAATAAAATTAATGACTATAAAGATGAGACGGGTATAATTGGAAAATCAGTTTTATCATTAAGAAGCATCATAAAAGATGTATTAAAAGATATTGATGTATATGCAGAAAAAAACTTTGATGATTCAAATAAGTTAAGTTCTGTTACAGATAATCTGAAAGAATCTGTACAGGCAATTAACATTGCTGTGATGGAACTTGAAAAGGAGGCAGAAGAACAGGCTTCTGAGGCACAGGTTAGTTCAGAAAAACTATCAGATTTATCAGAAAAAATAGGAAATGCAGTAAATATTGTTACTGAGTTTAATAACGAATTTGAAAAATCACAAAAAGGAAACAAAGAAGGTCTTGAATCAATTAAAGTTCTTATGAGAAAGATTGAAGATACAACAGAAATAGGATATAAGGTCAATGAAAACGTTATATCATTAACTAAAAAATCTGATTTGATTGGGAATATTGTTTCTACTATCGACAACATATCAGAAGAAACTAATCTACTAGCATTAAATGCAGCAATAGAAGCAGCCAGAGCGGGAGAAGCAGGAAGAGGTTTTGGTGTTGTTGCTGAACAAATAAGAGTACTTTCAGAACAGACAGCTGAGGCTACAAAAACTATTTCACAAATAATAAGTGAAATTCAGAATGAAATTAATGAGACTAAAAATAATATGGATATTTTATAAAAGTGCTGATATATAATAAGAGAAAATTAATACTTTTATAGATAGATGGAGGGATATTAATGAAATTAAGAAAAATTATACTAGGAGTATTTGCATCCATGACAATAATAAATTTATTTGGATGTACTAATGAATTTGAAAAAAATATAAAGGAAATGCTGATAATAGTACTAAATTAGAAAGTATACAGTTTGAGCAAAATAATTCAAAAGAAATTGTAAAAAATATAGATTGTGATATTGATACTGGAAAT
>CAZLOP010000061.1:4298-8113 GCA_964561205.1 uncultured Clostridium sp.
GAGAAAAGGAACGATTAAAGAAAGTATATTTGAGAAATATAAAAATAGAAGAAGGGGATGAATTGTCTGTAAAAGCAGAAAATGTAAGAAAGGGGGCTTGTAAAGTAGATATTAAACAAGATACTCTTGAAATAAAATATAATTATAAAACTAAATCAGAAAAGTTGAAGATAACAAAAGGAAAATTGGAAAGTTTTACAATAGTTATTCCTAAAAATATTGAATTGAAAAACATAGATATTGATTTAGGAGAAGGAAATATAGTTGATAATACAAAATCAACAAATGTTGAAAATACAATCTTTGATGTTGGTTGTGGAAATATAACAAATAATAATCTTAACAGTAAGAATGTTAAGATAGATATTGGTGCAGGAGATTTGAATTTGGCTGGAAGAATTGAAGAATTAATGAATATTGGTGGTGGAACTGGAGATATAACATTAAACATTAAAAATACAGATCTTAATGAATACAATTTAAAATGTGATACAGGGATTGGAAGTATTTCTGTGAATCATAAGTCTTATGGGACTGAATATGAAAGAGAAGGTAATGAATGTAATAAAGCAATTACTGTTGATCTTGGGGTTGGAAATATAAAAATTAATAATTAATACACTAAATAAAAAATAGAAAATGAGAGTATATAGTCATTTTCTATTTTTTAACTATATTATTGAACTTTATTTGATGTTCTTGACCTAAATAAAACTATTTTTAGTTTTTTTAGATTTAGTGGATAAAGAGGATAGAAATAATGGTCACCAGCAATAGTTTTTGTACTTATCATGATTAATAGCATAATTATTAAGCCAGCAATAAAACCATATAGACCAAATATAGCGCTTAAAATTATAAGAAGCATACGCATAAATTTAAAAGCGTAATTCATTTCTACACTTGTTTGAGAAAAACCACCAAGAGCCACTATAGCCATATATAAAATTGACTGGCTTGTAAACCATCCGCTATCAATTGTATATTCTCCTATAATTAAACCACCAATTAATGAAAGTGAACTTCCTAAAGCATTTGGAGTGTTAAGGGATGCCAGTTTTAAAGCATCAACAGCAAACTCAAGTATAATAAACTGTACGCTCATTGGAACGCTGTATCCATCTTTAGGTTTTAAGAAATCAAGTGTAGCAGGAAGCACAAGATCACCATTTACAAAAAGCAGATATAAAGGAGTAAGGAATACAGTAGCTATAAGAATAACATTACGTACAGCACGAAGATAATTTCCAGTAAATAGAGGGAAGTAATAATCGTTAGCATCCTGAGTGAAATCAAAAATACCTGTAGGTAATATTAATACATTTGGAGAATTATCAACTATAATTGCAAACTTACCTTCTACTATATGAGCAGCAGCAACATCAGGTCTTTCTGTATAACGAACTTTAGGAAATGGGTTTAACCAGTTACGTTTGCACATTACATCAATAAGTGTCTGATCACCAACAGTTAAAGCACGAATATCAATTTTATTTAAACTGTCAACTATCATTTGATGAACTTTATCATTAGCTACACCTTCAATATATGCAATGCAAACATCAGTTTTAGATATGGTACCAATTGAATGCATTTCAAAAACAAGCCTTGGATCACGGATACGTCTTCGTATAAAGGCTGAATCAAATACTAATTTTTCAATAAAAGCATCCCTTGAACCACGTAACGTTTTTTCTTTTTCAGGCTCTGATGAGTCGTGTCCAGGATATGTACGAAGATCTAAAATTAAAAAATATTTATAACCATCCACATATATTATTGTCTGTCCTGTTAAAAGTGAATCGATTATTTTATTTAAATCACTTTCTTTAGAAATAGATACATGAGGAATTTCATATGTAGTAAATTCATCTATGGTTTTATAGGAATCCATGGTTTCTTTTGAAATGTGGAAAAAAGTTTTAAAAATTTCTTCCATTATGTCATCTTTTATAAAACCATTAATAAAATATAAAACTGAAGGTTTACCTCCAATTTTAAAAGTTCGTTCTACTATGTCATAACTCTTATCAATGCAGAGATTTTCATGTAAGAGTTTAATATTTTTATCTGTACTAGTAGTAATATTCAAAATATAACAGTCCTTTCTGTACACAATATCACATAGATAGTATGTCAAATATAGAAGTTAATATTCATTTATTAAATAACAAAAAAGCCATCACAAATTAATGCGACAGCTTTGTTTTTATTATGTTTTATTCATATTTGAACTTAATAGAAATTTCTTTAATTTCACCTTTTGAATTTTTTCTTATTGTATATTGTTTTATGTCTTTAAAATCATTATCAATCTGATAAGTAAGTTCTGTAATTGTTGCTTTTGCTTTTTTAGCAATATCACCATCTTCGATTATTTGAAATCTTGATTTTCTGCATGTGATTTCTTCATTTTTGTTGTCTAAAATTACATAATATTCAGATGCTTCTTCTATAACAAGATATTCCTGACCTACAGTTAAAGTTGAACAAAGAGCATCATCGATACATTTTACTACCATCTCGATCCCTCCATCTGTATTAATATTTACAAGATAAAGTTTAGTATAAAGGTGTGTATAATTCAATAAATCTTTGTAAAACAACAGTCGATTTGGTAAATGTTATAAAAATGGATACGAAAAATAGTATGAAGTCATAATTCATGGAAGCTGCTATTATTTTATAAGAATTAAGTTATTGCAAGTAGAGAAATATTAAGTTTTTTGGTATAATTTAAAATGATATAGAAAGGACTGATAAAGAATGGAAATAGGGCGTGTTAGAAGAGGTACTGTAGCTCCAGAAAGAAAAGCAGTATCAGAAAAGAAAGATTTTTCGCATAGTTTTAATCATGAAAGAAGGAGAAAATCAGAAGAACAGCTGAAAAAGCTTGTTGATGATATTAAAAAGAGAGGAAACAAGTTGATTTTAACAAAAACTTATGTAGATGTTGTTATGTATAAAAAGATGATTAAAGAATATCTGGAATCAGTTCTTCAATATATGTATGAAACAAAAAAGGATATCAGTTTCTGGCAGACTCAATATTTTATAACTGTTGATACTGTAGATGGAAAGCTTGAAGAACTTACAGCAGCAGTCCTTGGAGATCAGAAAGAAAATATTAATATTGCTGCAACAATAGATGAGATTCAAGGTATGATTGTTGATATGTACAGATAAACTGGTTAAACATGTAATAAAAATAAAATTTGAATTCTGGAGGCAGAAATGAAAAGGAAAATAGGTATAATTTTAATAATGATAGTGGTTCTTGCTGCTCTTACTGGATGTGGCAGCAATTCAGCTGACACCAATATAAATGTAAAGCAAAAAGAAGTTAGACAATTGACTGTATCAGTACCAGATGGACTTCCAGCAATAAGTATTTCAAAGCTTATAAAGGAAAATGAAAGTATTGATGACGGATATAAAATAACATATAATATTGAAAAAAGCTCAGAAGCACTGTCAACCAGTGTTATGAAAGCAGAACCTGATATAGCAGTAGTTCCATCTAATATGGCAGCAATTGCATATAATAAGACAAATGGTGAATATAAAATAGCAGGAACAACAGGATGGGGGTCTATGTATATAGGCACTACTAATGGAAGTCAGAAGATAGAAGATTTAAAAGGGAAAGAAGTATATAACATTGGTAAAGGACTTACTCCTGATATTGTAACAAAAACATTACTTAAGTATAAAGGCTTTGATGTAGATAATGATGTAAACTTTAGTTATGTAAATGGAGTAACTGAGCTTGCTCCAGTAATAATAAGCGGAAAAACTGAATATGCAGTAGTTCC
>CAZLOP010000062.1:0-8044 GCA_964561205.1 uncultured Clostridium sp.
TTTGTTTATCTTATGTGATATTCTATTATTAAAGTTAATCTTTATTAATGCTTTATTATAAATAACATCACAATCATCATCTTTTATTTTTGCTGCAAGTTCATAATAATATAACGCTTTATTAGTATTTAAAGTTACAGTATTATAATAATCAGCCATTTTTAAAATCAAGCTATAATTATAAGGTTCTCTTTCTAATGCCATTAACAAATAAGGTTCTTCTGTTTCCTTTTGTTTACCCTCATTGTTTGTTTCATTAATTTTAATTTTGCTCATAATCTTTGGAATCATTTCACTATAATTTGCACTATAATCTTTATTAAGCAGTATACTCTCTTTGCAATAGTTCAAAGCTTCTGCATAATTTCCATTATAATATTCTTCTAAAGCTTTAACATATGGTGCTATAAAAGTTTCCTCATTATCATCTGCAATTTTGTTTAAAATCTTTTTGGTTTCTTTAATATTTGTATTTTTTAATATTTCTGCTTTAATTAATTTATAATTTAAAGTATCTGAATACTCACTTTCAACCTTATCTAAGTATTTTTCAGCTTTATTGTAATTTTCTTCATCCATGGAATATACTTTTGCCAAAAATAAATCATATACTTTATCATGTTTTTTATCTTCTGTATTTTCTTCCAATAGGTTTAATACTTCATCTTTATTTTCAGTATATATCTGCCCTATAATATCAAAAGAAGTCATATCATTTTTATCTTTTTTAAAAGCTTCCCTTAATGTATCAAAACTTTTTTCATAATCACCTAAAAGTGCCTCCATTTTTGCTCCAACAGCCATTTGAACTGGTGTGTTACTGCTATCACTATTATAATATTTACACACTTCTTTAGCTTTCCCTTTGTCATTATTACATAAATATGCCATAAATACTGTTTTTAGAAGTTCTTTATCATTGGGATAATCATTTAAAAATACTTCTGAATAAGAAACTGCTTTTTCAAATTCTCTATTTACTAATGAAGTAACTATTATATCATTTAAAAGTTTTATATCTTTATCTGCATATTTTTCTTTTTCATCAGAATCTATTGCAGAATTTCTCATTTCATATGTTTTATCTATGTATTCGTTAGATTTTGTATAATCTCCACTTGCAGAATATACTTTTGCGATCTCAATATTATATTCAGGCCACTTTTCTTTTGCCTGTAAAGTTTCATATTCCTTTACTGCATTTTCATAATCAACATTTAAGAAATATTCCTGTCCAACATTTTCTGCAATTGATACAGGTTCTTCCTTTTTCAATGCTAACTTCATTGCAATGGCTATAAGCATTGCAGCTGCTATATAAATTGTAATATATATTAACGCATTATTTGGTTTTTTGACTAACTTCGAGGTTTTATTTATATTCTTCATATATTCAATCACACCCATTTCAATTTATTTAGACATAACCATTTTTATTATATCAGAAAATGCTATAAAAATCCACTTCTTTACTCAATGTTCATTTTTCATTTATATTATAAAAGGGACATCAGATTTTATTTGCTGATACCCCTTTTACTCATTTATATATTATACATTAAATCTAAAGTTAACTACATCACCATCCTGCATGATGTAATCTTTTCCTTCAAGTCTAAATTTCCCATGTTCTTTGGCCGCTGCTTCTGAACCACATTCAACTAAATCATCATAACTTACTATTTCAGCTCTGATAAATCCTCTTTCAATATCTGAATGAATCTTACCAGCTGCCTGAGGTGCTTTTGTTCCTCTTCTAATAGTCCAAGCTCTTACCTCCTGAACCCCGGCAGTTAAGAAACTCATAAGTCCTAAAAGTTTATAACTTGCTTCAATAAGCTGATCAAGTCCTGATTCTTCTAATCCATATTCTTTAAGCATTTCTGCTTTTTCCTCATCTTCCAGTCCTGACATTTCCTCTTCAATCTTTGCACTTACAACCATTGTTCCAGAATTTTCAGCTTCAGCATATGCTTTTACCTTTTTAACATAATCATTTTCAAAATTTCCATCCATTATGTCATCTTCTGAAATGTTACATGCATATAAAACTGGTTTTGATGTAATTAAGAATAAACTTTTTACAAATACCATTTCATCATCTGTAAATTCTAATGTTCTTGCAGGCTTATTTGACTCAAGCTGTTCTTTTATTTTTTCCATTATAGCATATTCATATTTTGCATTTTTGTCTCCCGATCTTGCAAGCTTAACTGTCTTCTCCATTCTTCTGTCTAAGATTTCAAGATCAGAGAATATAAGCTCAAGATTAATTGTTTCAATATCTCTTATTGGATCAACACTTCCATCTACATGTACAACATTACCATCATCAAAACATCTTACAACATGGACAATTGCATTAACTTCTCTTATATTAGATAAAAACTTATTTCCAAGACCTTCACCTTTAGAAGCACCTTTAACAAGTCCTGCTATATCATAAAATTCAATTGCTGTATAAACTTTTTTCTTTGAATTATACATTTTTTCTAAAACATCTAATCTTTTGTCCGGCACACTAACAACTCCTACATTGGGTTCAATTGTACAGAATGGATAGTTTGCAGATTCTGCTCCTGCCTTTGTAATTGCATTAAAAAGTGTACTTTTACCTACATTTGGTAAACCAACTATGCCTAATTTCATTATATATACATTCCTTTCAAACTTTTCTCTATAAAAATTATTTTTACATCATAAATTTACAATAATGTTGTTTTGATAATATTAATTTTCATACCTTAAAAAATTATACTCTAGAAAATTCTTTATTTCAATAAAAACAAACTAAATTCTCAACCATATAAATAATATGAATATAATTAAAATTATTAAAAAAGAAATTATAATCACAAAATTCTTAATTTTCAAAAAATCTTATGTTTATTATATTTGTTTAGGCATATAATATACTTATAAGTATATTATGAATGAAGGTGATTATATGAAAGCACTAAAAAATTTTATATGTATTACAATGATTTTTAGTTTTTTCTTAAATTATTCATTTATTTTCCCTGTTCAAGCTACCAGCTCAACTGAGTTAAACTGGTACTATACAGCAAAAGGTAAAGGTATTCCTTCAGAACAGCCAAAGGAATCAGCATCTTTTTTAAGTACATACAACAGTTATTATCTTGGAAAAACAAATGATAAGGTAATATACTTAACATTCGACGAAGGTTACGAAAATGGAAATACAGGTAAAATTTTAGATATTTTAAAAGAAACCAATGTGCCTGCAGCATTTTTTGTAACAAAACCATATATAACATCTCAGCCAGAACTAATAAAACGTATGGCAGATGAAGGCCACATAGTTGGCAACCATACTGTTCACCATCCTTCAATGGCTTCAATAACTGACTCTTCATTATTTACAGCTGAATTTACTGGCGTTGAAGAAGCTTATAAAAGCATAACAGGCTCTGATATGCCCAAATTTTTCAGACCACCAATGGGAAAATACTCAGAATTATCTTTAGATATGACTAATAAGCTGGGATACAAAACTATATTCTGGAGTTTTGCATATAAAGACTGGTTAACAGATGCACAGCCATCTCAAAGTTATGCTATTGAAAAGATAATAAATGGAGCTCACCCAGGAGCAGTAATACTTCTACATGCAGTTTCAGATACAAATACTGCCATATTAAAGACAGTAATCCAACAATTAAGAAATGAAGGATATACATTTAAGTCTCTTAATGAACTTGATCAAACTATTCCAACCGAAACTGAAGAAGAAAGATTAGCAAAATTAAATTATGCACCACAAAAATCAATGGCAAAATAAAAAAGTTACAGAACCAACATATTTTTATATTGGTTCTGTAGCTTTTTATTTATTATCTTTATTATTCTGACCCAGATTCTTCATGCTTGCTGACACCTTTACGTTCAATTGTTTAGAACATATTACATCTCTTAATTTTTTTAAATCTTCAACTGCATAATTTGATATTCCAAATGAATAATGTTTTCCCTTTTTTTTATTTTTCTTTCTTACTTCATCATATGCAATATAGAAAAAATCCTTCTTTTTATCTGATGGCTTTTCACCTTTTTTTATATCAATCATAGATATTTCTGAATACTTTATTTTTTCAGTTAAATCTTTATTTGTATAAAATTCAATACAATTTTCTTTTAAATATATGTCTCTGCTGTATTCAACAAAAATTGTAAGTAAATATATAATACCTATTGCTACAAAAATAATCATAGGCAATATTCCACCCTTACCTTTTAACAGTACTCCATATACCATTCCACACATTATAAATAGTATGGCAACAGTTAACATAAAGCCATTCTTCTTTTTAATACGAATAGGAAATTTTTCTTCTGTCATGTTTTCTACCCCCATGATATGTAATTTGTTCAAATGATTACATTAAAAAGTTTATCATTTTATGAGACATAATACAATATTCCATTTATTAATTTTGTGGATATATTATTTTTTCTACATACTGAACTATTTCTTCCTTTTTTCTTTGTGATATTGAAATTATTTCTTTTAATTCTAAATCAATTTTTATAAAAAATTCTTCATTTCTTAATGAATTTAAATTTACTTTTACATTAATAACAGAACTTTCTATTGCACTATTAAGAAGAACTGCTGCAATGCTTAAATCTGATAACAGCATTTTATTTCCATACTTTTTCATTATATTTAAGTTTTCATAAAACGCAAGACTTTCTCTTGCTAATATTAATGGAGTTTCCATCGCCTTTATTGTTTTTTCCTTAATACTCTTTTTTCTAAAAGCCTTTTCTTCATCACTTTCTTTAGGCAGTTTAAAGCAATCCATAAGCATCATAAAATTTGTTCTATCATCTTCCATAAGTTCCAGACTTCTATGTATAAATTTTTCGTTGTCCTTTTGAAACTTTTTAATATTTTTTTGTTCTTCTTCACTTAATGATAAATATGATTTCTTTCCTACAGTAAGAGAATATACCATTGAATTTAAAGCACCTGATACAGCTGAAATTAATCCTGCAGCTGCACCACCACCTGGTGCCGGCATATCCGAACCAAGATCATTTAAAAAGTCTGATATATTTTGTTCACTAAATTTATTCATACATCTGCAATAGTAACAAAAACTATTGCCCCTCCCTTCAATATTCTAATTAAAATTTTTATTATCTAATATAGATATTAAATATCCACAATATATCCAGAATATTATAGATATATAACTTATTATATAAATGAGACTGCTTTCAAACATATTTACAGCAAGAATACCTGTAAGCATTGCAAATAGCACTATCATTCTCATCTTTTCTTTTCTTTTTAACTCATCAATCTTTTTTACTATAAATATTAAAAGTCCTATAAAAAATGCAGTAAAAAATATTAGGGAAATTAAACCATTAACTGCAGCTACCTGTATATATATGTTATGAAGTCCTCCATACTCAAGTCCCGGAAGATCAAAAGTTATTCTTGTATTACGAACACTTTCTATAAGAGAGCTTCCCCCTATACCTGTAAAAGGATGCTGCTTTATAAGTGTACATGCTGCACGCCACAAATTAATTCTTCCGCTTGTGAAAATTCTTATAGTTTCATAATTAATTTTTACACTTAATATACTTACTAATATTACAGGAAGTATAATCATTGTTCCTCGTATATATTTATTTTTATTGTACATAAATACTAAAGTAAATACAACTCCAGCTATAATAAGTATTGCACTTCTTCCTCTAAATACAGCAAGTACTATAATCTGAATTATTATATTTGCTATATAATAAAATTTCATTTTATAATTTTTATGGCTGTAGTTTAAATATATGCATAATACTAGTGCAATGGCAGCAGCAATACATATAGCATTTTTATTTTCAAATAATCCGCCTTTACTGCCTTCAAACACATACGGTCCTGCTTTAATTACAGCATTACTAATTTTCATTATTATAGACACACTGGATATAACACACATAAAACCACAATACAAATATGATATAACATCCATTTCTTTCACAAGATCTTTCTTGTTTTTGAAAATATCTACTGTATAAAAACTAAAAAATATAAGCCCATTAATAATCCAGCACTTTAAATTTTCTCCATTTCTATAAAAAAGTAATGTTAAGACTAATGTTACTGCTAAAAAAATCTGCATATAAATATCGAAAGTATATAACTTTCTCTTTTTGTATGCCGTTAAAACTGTATATACGGAAATCACCAACCCCCATACTAATGCAATTTTACTTAATATACTTATATAGGGAACTATCTTTAATACAGTTACAAATGATAAACTAACAAATAAATAAAAAATTTTATAATGGAATTTACTATTTTCAATATATGCAAATATGTTTTTAATTATGGCTTCCATATACTTTATTATACACTCCTTTAAGACGTTCAATTAATTTATCTTTAGAATAATCTAATACTGTTTTTTCCCTTATTAATCCTGAATCATATGTATTATAATTATCTTTTATTTTAATTAGTGCATTTTTAATACTCTCAACATCTTTCTTTTTTGCAATTATTCCATTATAATCTCTTATTATATCTTCTGCACCTCCATTATCAGCACCTATAACTGGTTTACCACATGCCATAGCTTCTATATATACAACTCCAAATGTTTCGTGCTCAGATGGCAGTACAAATACATTACAGTTCTGCATTTCATTTGAAACCTCTTGTCTTGATAACGCTCCTAAAAGTTCTATCTGGTCATTAATTTTATACTCACTAATAAGATTTTGTAATTGTTCTTTAATACTGCCATCTCCACCAATTCTTAATATAACATTTTTGCCTTTAAATGCATATGTAAAGGCAGATATTAAATCTTCCATACCTTTTCCATCTTCAAGAAAGGCACATGAGAAAAACACAAATTTATCATTATTATTTTTTCCACTAAATTCAAAAAGATTTAAATCAACCATATTAGGTATTACTTCTACTTCTCTGTTTACATAAGTCTGTAATTCTTTTTTTAATCCACTACCTACAGCTATTAATACATCAGCCTTTTCATATGCTGAAAAAATATATTTGTTATAACTTTCTTTACAATATTTTGCATACTTTAAAGATGAATGTTCAGTTATAATAAGAGGTATATTATATTTTTCACTTATATAAGCTGCTGCTATTCCTCCCCAGAAACAGGAATGAGCATGAATTAAATCTACTTTTCCCTCTCTTGATACAATTTCTTTATAAAGTTTATCCATTCGTTTGTTGAAACTGCTGAACATAAGCTGATTTTTAGGAAAATAATTATAATCCTTATATCTGTAAGTATTAATATTTTCATCTACTTCAAAATTAATTTTTCTTTTTTCATGAATTCTGCCAGCCTTAGTTAATGACCATATTTCATTATAAGCTACACTTACTTTAAATCCTGCTTCATCAAGCGCTTTAAATTGTTCTTTAAAAAAACTTCCATGTACTTTGTTGCTGCTATTTGCATACCATGAAGGAATAGCCATTATGTGCACTTATATCACGCCCCTTTTAATATACCGCTTAATCTGTCAACTATAGTATTCCATTCATAATTATAATCCTTATTACATAATAATGTACCATTTTCATACATTTCAATCATTTTTAATAAATTTTCTTTAATTATTCCTGATTCATTTTCACATGAAATACACTTGTCATTATTTTTTGAAATTCTTTTTACAGGATCATCTTTATCACCATAAATGACCATTATTCTTCCATCAGCTCCAAAATAGTCATAAATTTTAGCTGGTATCTGTTTTGAATTTTTATTACCAAACAAAAGAAGAATTTCTCCATTAAGCATATATTTTAATGCTTCATTAAATGGAATTCTAGGATAAGCCTCTGCACATTCCATGCTTTTCAGTTTTTTCCGTGCTTCAATATCATCTATGTTTCCAAAAAATAAAACATTAAGCATATTGTATTTATCACTGTTTTCATTTTTTATTTCTTCTAACGCTTTAATAAAAGGTTTTATATTTCTAAGCTTTGAGAATATTTCTCCAGTATATATGA
>CAZLOP010000063.1:0-8042 GCA_964561205.1 uncultured Clostridium sp.
AAGCAGTGATATTTCAAATATATTTAGTGATATTACATCAAAAATAACTAAAAGTGCAGATATAAACAGCAGTGCATGTAATAAACTTGTAGATAGTAATAAACAGCTGGTAAAGATTACAAATGATTTAAATGGAGCAATTGATTCTTTAAAAGATAATACTGATACAGTTAATAACATTTGTGAAGTTCAAATGCTTCAGAGCAGCAATATTTATGAAAGTCAGAAATTATCTAGGAAACTTTATAAAATGATGGACGAAGATTTGAAAATATAATTGCAGATTTAAAATAAATAGAATATATTAAAACAGGACTGCCACACAAAATTAATATGTGTGGCAGCCTTGTTTTTAAACTAAAAGTTATTAAATGGTGTTTCTAATTATAACTTGAAGAATAATTATAAGTAGTATAAAATTATGTAAATAAGATTAAGAAAAAAAGAGGTAATTATAAAAATGAGCATGACTTATGAAGAAGCAATGAATTATATGGAAAGTGTGGGGAGATTTGGGTTAAATTATGGTTTAAAAAGAACATTTAGATTATTAGAAATATTGGGTAACCCTGAAAAAAAATTAAAGATAGTACATGTTGCAGGAACAAATGGAAAAGGTTCCACAAGTGCTATGATAAGCAAGATGTTACGAGGTTTAGGCTATAAGGTGGGTATGTATACATCTCCATATCTTGAGTTTTTTGAAGAAAGAATTCAGATAAATGGTGAAAACATACCAAAACATACACTTGTTTCTTTAATGGAAATCGTAAAAGAAGCTGTTGATAAGGTTGTTTCTGAAAAGTATGATCATCCTACAGAATTTGAAATATTAACAGCACTTATGTTTTTGTATTTTTATAATGAAAAGGTTGATTATGCAGTAGTTGAGGTTGGACTTGGTGGAACTATGGACTCAACAAATGTACTTACTCCAGTTGTAAGTGTTATAACATCAATAAGTATGGATCATATGAATATTTTAGGAAATACTATTGAAGAAATTGCAGCACAAAAAGCAGGAATTATTAAGGAAAAGAAAAAAGTTATCTTATATCCTCAAAGCAAAAATGTAGAAGATATAATAGTTAATAAAGCTAAAGAAATGAATTCAGAAATTCTTGTTGTTAATAAAGAAGACAGCAGGCTTATAAACATAAATAAACAGGAAAATTATCAGGAGGTTGCAGTTAAATGCATGCATAAGACATATAATATAAAACTGCCTCTTTTAGGAAAACATCAGATATTAAATCTTGCAGTTGCAATAAATACAGTAGAAACATTACTTTCTTTAGATAATCTGGAGATAAATAAAGAAAAAATTGAAAAGTCTTTAGAAGATGTAGAATGGAAGGGCAGACTTGAAGTTATGAATAGAAATCCCCTTGTTGTAATAGATGGTGCACATAACATAGAAGGAATAACTTCTTTAGCAGATACTATTAAAGACTATTTTGAATATGATAATATATATTTATTATTAGGAATTCTTGCAGATAAGCAGGTAAGTCAAATGATAAAGGTAATAACGCCTCAGGCTAAAAAAGTATTTGCATTAACTCCTAACAGTGACCGTGCAGAAATTGCAGAAAATTTAAAAAAAGAAATTATAAAGGTGAATTCAAATTGTGAGGCATTTGACAGTTATGAAGATGCATTTAAAAAGGCTTATAGTGAAGCTGGCAAAAAAGATTTGATTCTTATAAGCGGGTCATTGTATATGATTGGAGATATGAGAAAAATACTTAGAAAAATATTAGTAAAATAGGGTATTACTATGGTACAATTAAGGTAATACAATAGGAAGGATAAGTAATATCAATGAAATTAAAAGAGAGTAATACAATTTATGAAGAAATAAAACAATTTTATGATATCAATCCAGAAGGAATATATCCTTATCAGAATTTAGACAATTCTGGAAGACAGGAATACAGGCATATGTGCAGTTCAGAATCTTCAAGCATTGAAAGATGGCAGAAAGTAAATATGAGCCTTAAACTGTCAGAGCTAATTATTAATATATGCAGCAAAAAATCATTACGGAAAGACCTGGAAAGGTATCTGAAGGAAAATCCAATAATTTTGTATTATGATGTTTATATAGATATGTTTAAGGAATGCTTAAACAGTATGGAAAAAAGTGAGTCTGTAGCAGAATTTTTAAAAGAGATTATTAAAGAAACTAATACCAGTGAAGTTATTAAAGCAGCAATTATTTCAGCTTCTTTATTAAATGATGAAGAATTATGCAGAATATGTGAAACTTTTTCATGTCATAATGACTATATATTTTATTATTTAATTTTTTTAAGAAATAGAAATGAAAATGAGAAAATATTTAATGTATGCAGAAATTCTTGTGGGTATGGAAGAGCCTTAAGTATTATGTTACTTAATGTAACAAGCACAAAAATGCGTAAATGGGTTATAGAAGAGGGGCTTAATAATAATGCAGGAACTAGTGAGATATTAAAGTATACTCTTTTATCTTATAATTTTATGAAATATATTAATGAGACAAAGTATGATGCAGAAAAATTCGAAAAAATAGCTATGTACATAGGAAAATATCTTTTTGGAGAATATGAAATAAATGAAATTGATAATGGAATTGATATATGTTCATATATAATAAATACAGTATCAGAAAATTTCGGAGGAATATATTCTTTGTACTGTGTTACCACTATTATGAATTACTTTGAGGATATGCTTTTATACAATTTTTCAGGAAAAAGTGACTATATTGATGATGAAAATAATATAAAGTATAAAGAATTTCTTTACAGATGTCGAAATATATGTAAAGATAAAAGATGGCATAGTGTTTTATATGAAGAATTAAAAGATATAGATATAGATGCAGACATAATTTTATCATGTGCTGAAAGAATAAAATATAAAATAAAAAAGAGTGAATTTAAAAATTTATTTGTAAGGAATTCTAAATCTCCCCTTCTTTACAATTATGCATTTTCATGTGAAAATAAAGTTTTACAAAGGTTCATATTAACTGAAGGTTTAAATAAGCTTAATATAGCATATGTTCTAAGTGGACAAGATTCCCTGCATATTGAACAGATTAAATATAATGAAACAGAACATGTATGCTATTTTATTATAATAAATAATATTAAATTTAATGGAAATGAAGATATATTTAAGAAAATAAATATAGAAGCATTAAACAGTCCTGTTATTGAGACTAGAAAATGTGCAATAGAGAATTTAACTTTAATAAAAGAAACTTTGGATGATTATGATAAAGATACAATAATCGAAATTAAAGATAGAGAAGTCAGCAGCTTAATGAGGGAAGAACTTGATATTTTAATTGGCAGAAAAAATTATAAACGAAAAAAATATATAAATGTTGATAGATATACTATAATTAAACCTCATGTAAAAGATGTGCAGCTTGCTGCAATGGAGGTAGAAGGCAGTAATTTTATTGATATGAGTGAAATAAACAATGAATTATTTGAAAAAAGCATTGTTTATATAGTAAAGAGAAAAGACAGCAGTGATATATGCACAGTTACAACTTATAATGGGTATGTTATAGGGTATTTATCTAAAGAGAGCAGTGAAGCAGTATTTAATCTTGTTAAATCACATAAATATGTTTATGGTGCTGTAAAATCATTAAATGAAGATTATAGCAGTATTATTATAGATGTATATTTAAGTTATCAGGATGTAATCGACGAAATTGAAAGTACCTTATCATTATTAAGCAGTTATGGAAAATCGGATATTCTTCAATAGTAAATAAAATGAGAGGCTGCCGCGTAAATCAATGCGACAGCCTCTTGCCTCTTACTTATTTTGATTATGTTCATTTTTATAAGCAAGTAAAGCTTTTGAAAGCTGATCAGGACATGATGTTTCTTTGTTTCCGCAGATAGTCCCGCTTAATCTTTCAATAACATTATCTATATTCATTCCAATAACAAGTTTTGAAATGCCTTTAAGATTTCCATTACAGCCGCCTGTAAATTGTACATTTTTAATTATATTATCAGTTATTTCTATATCAATTTTTGAAGAACACACACCTTGGGTTTTATAAGTAAACATAAAAAGCCTCCTCTATATTTTTTATTAATTATATTATATTAGAATAATGTCAGATAATAAAGAAAAATGTGAAATAAGTTGTACCATTAAATGTTAAGCAGAATATATTAATAATAAAAAGAAGAGGAGGGGAAAATGAGTTATATAATTATATGTAATACAGGTTCAGATACATTAAGCAGATTTAGCATTGAAGAAGAAAAATCATATAATTTTGCGTTTAGTGCAGGGGAAAAACCATTTGGCCCTCACGGAATATGCACATATAAGAATAATCTTGTTACTGCAAACAGTTATAATAATACCATATCCATAATAAGCAAAGACACGTTTGAAGAAATAAATAATATATATGTGGGACCGCATCCCACAGACGTTGCATACGTAAATGGAAAGATATATTCTATATGCAGAGATGGAAACTGTATAAATATATTTAATACAAAAAATAATTCTATGGAATATGAAATTATGGTGGGAAATATTCCACATAGTATAAGTGTTCATGAAAATCAAAAAATAGGGCTTATTACAAATATGGGAGAAGATAGTGTGGTTTTGTTCGATTTTCATAGTAATAGGATTATAGATAAAATTTCAACAGGCAAAATTCCAACAAAGAGTATTATATCTAAGGATGGAAAATATGTTTATGTAATTATAAGTAATCTTGGATATGATATAAATGGGCGTATATTAATTTTTGATTTGAAAAGTATGGATAAAGTAAATGAAATTCAAGTAGGGAAAGGTTCTGTTGATGCATTTGAATATTGTTCAAAATTATATGTAAGTAATTTTTGTGATGAAAGTATAAGTGTAGTAAATTTAAAAAATCAGACTGAAGAGAAGAGATATATAATAAAGAATAGTATGCCAAGAGGTATAATTATTAAAAATGATAATATATATTTTGGAGATTACTATTGTGGATTGCTTCATATAATTAACTTAAATACATCAAAAAAAAAATCAATAGCAATAGGAAAAGAACCTAATGCTATGATTTTACAAGAATACTAATTTATAAATAGATTAATTATATTGTTGTATATGTCTGAAGGATTATCTTTCCATTTAGAGCACATTGATATGGCCTGTTCTTTAGATGGAACAGTAAGTTTTAATTCCATTAAGAGTCCTTCGTTTTCAATTGCTTTTAAATCTACAATAAAGCTGTCCTTATTGCCTAAAGTGTAATCAGCCTGGATATTTAACTCCTTTTTTATAACAGCCCATTTTTGTTTTATATACGTATCAATTACAGCAATTTTATCAGGAGATAGTCTTTCTTTAAACAGGTCAAGAACATTATCTCCTTTTTCTGTTAGTGCTAATACTTTCTTGTCAACATTATGGTGATATTCAACAAACTTAGAAATTTCAAGTTCTGATAAGTATTGCTGAAAAGTAAAATAATTCATAAAATTATTTTCAAGTATAATCTCAGTAAACTGAGTATTTGATATAGGATCTTTTATTGATTTTAATATATATAACATTAACAATTTATTTTCAGCTAATTCTATTGAACTTTCGTACATATTTACCTCCATGGTCAATAAAACTCTTCCATCATTATAACACAATTTATATTTTTGTGAAAATATCAAAGATATAAAATTAAAAAATAATAAATTTATTATTGACATGATAAAATATAAAAAATAAAATAAAAATAGTTACATTAATGTAATTATTTTACAACAGAATAAATTTATATCAAATTAGTTATAAATTTATTAATGGATGAATATAATTAGTATTAAAAAGGTTATGAAATAATGTGGAGGAAAGGTGAAAGACAGAAATATTAAAATTTTTTTAAACATAATAATCTTATTAGTTATAGTATCCATTTCAATTACTTTATCCAAAAATAATATTATGGCATTCACAGATAATGCAGCTAAACATCCTATATATTCAGTAGATACAAAAGATAATGTTGTATGTATTACATTTGATGTTAACTGGGCTGAAAAAGATAATTTATCAGTAATATTAGATTTGCTTGATATATATAATGTAAAGGGAACATTCTTCATTATGGGAGGATGGGTAAACTATAGCGAAGATAATGTAAACAAATTAAAAGATATTGCAGAAAGGGGGCATGAAATAGGAAATCATAGTTATATGCATCCTAGTTTCAGCAAGATAAGTGAACAGAAAATGGAAGAAGAAATTTTAAAAACAGATGAAATTATTAAGAAGTACACTGGCAAAGATACTGTTTTATTCAGATTCCCAAGTGGTGATTATAATGAGAGTTCAGTAAAAAAAGTGAACAGCTTAAATCATTATGCTATTCAGTGGGATGATGATTCTGTTGACTGGAAAGAACTTGGCTATGATGTTGAATATAATAAAATTATGAAAAAAGTTCATCCTGGAGCTATTATGTTATTTCACAATAATGCAAAGTATACACCACAAAATTTAGAAAGAATAATAGTAAAATTAAAGGAACAGGGATATGAATTTAAAACAGTTGGAGAGGTTATTTATACAGAAGATTATTATGTTGATGAAAATGGAATTCAACATAAAAAATAAATATTTATTTACAAATTTAACCTATGATATTGAAAAGGGTAACCTTTTTGTATTATAATGGTAATATATGCTAGGAGTTAGTTTTGAATATACTAAAATAATAGCCGGTAGAGAGAGGGATTACAAATGGATAATTTAATGCTAAATAACAAAATATATCTAGAAGGAAAGGTTACTTCTGGATTAGAGTTTAGCCATGAAATGTATGGAGAAGGTTTTTATACATTTAATTTAGAAGTAATGAGATTAAGCGATTCAGTAGATAATTTAAATATAACTGTATCTGAAAGATTACTTAATGATATTAATTTGGATTTGGGAACAGAAGTTATTGTTGAGGGGCAGCTAAGATCATACAATAAATTTGTAGATGGTTCAAATAAACTTATTTTAACTGTTTTTGCAAGAAATATTGAGCCTTGCATAGAAAGAAGCAAGAATCCTAATGAAATATATCTTGATGGATATATATGTAAAGAACCAATTTATAGGACAACTCCTTTTGGTAGAGAAATTGCAGACGTACTGCTTGCAGTAAATAGAGCATATAATAAATCAGATTATATTCCAACTATAGCATGGGGAAGAAATTCAAGATTCTGTCAGACATTAAGTGTTGGTGATAATATTAAAGTCTGGGGAAGACTTCAAAGCAGAGAATATCAAAAGAAAGTATCTGATACTGAAGTTATAAAGAAAATTGCTTATGAAGTTTCAATTTCAAAAATGGAAAGAGTTGTTAAAGAAGAAGGTGAAAACAGTAATTCTGGAGAAGAAGGCGCTGTATAACATTAAAAAATCAATAAAAAGTGGACAAGATATTCATTGCATTGCAATTGGTACTTTGTTTTTAGGCATATTGGGAATAATAAAAAAGACTATCACATATTGTGATAGTCTTTTTTATTATTTTCTTAAATCATCTAAAAGCTGAGTTTTATCTTTTGTTTTATCATCCACATCTTTTATGATTTTAGCAGGTGAACCAGCAACAACAACACCAGCTGGAACATCAGCAGTTACAACAGAACCTGCAGCAACAACGGAACCTTCACCTATTTGTACACCTTCAAGGATTACTGAATTTGCACCGATTAAAACATTATCTCCAATTCTGCATGGGTCTTTGCTTGGTGGTTCTAAAACACCAGCAATAACAGAGCAGGCACCCAAATGTACGTTTTTACCAAGTTGTCCTCTTGCACCAACTACAGCATTCATATCAACCATAGTTCCGTCTCCGATTTCAGCACCTATGTTAATTACAGCACCCATCATTACAACGGCATTTTTTCCAATTGTAACTTTATCTCTTATTATAGCACCAGGTTCGATTCTTGCATCAACCTGTAATAAATCAAGCATAGGTATAGCTGAATTTCTTCTGTCATTTTCTA
>CAZLOP010000064.1:0-8010 GCA_964561205.1 uncultured Clostridium sp.
TCTGAAAGATTTTTCTCCGAATCTCTTACCTTTTACCTCTTACTTCTTACTTAATATCGTTAAATTCTAAGTTTACAGTTAAAAAAGATAATGGTAACATAAATGTATATGACAATGAATAGAAAAATGACTATGGCTGGGTGATGAGAATGAGTAAAAGAATATTTATTATATTAATGGTATTATGTTTAAATACAACAATAATTGATAATAAATTAATCAATAGCTATATACCTGACATTGAAAAGGTTTATGCAGACAGTTTAGAAAACAGTAAAGCTGAAGAGGATAAAGAATCAGTTTCTGAAATTAATTATGAAGAAATTGAAGAAAAAATTAAAAAGCAGCAATTAGATAAACCTGACTTTGGTTTAAAAAAAAATCCGCACTAATAACGATGCAGAATTGGATTTTAAACCAGACACTTATAAATATATTATAAATCTTCCTGAGGATTGTGAAGATATAGTAATTAAAGCTGAACCTATATTTAAAGGTGATATTGTGTATATAAACGGAGTACAGGTTACAAAAGATGATGCCTATAGAAGCATTGTAGATTTACAATATGGAAAAAATGTTGTTAAAATTAAAGTAAATGATTTGCAAAGTTCTGAGACTGTAGAATATTATCTGTTTATTTACAGAGGCGGCAGCAGGCATATTACATTAGATAATATTCTAATGGATGATGCAGAAATTGGTTTTAATCCTCAAAAGAATATGTATAATATTGAACTGGATGAAGATGATGACAACATAAGGCTTCAAATGTTTTTAAAGGATAAAAACACTACAATTAAAGTTAATGATGTTACATTAAATAATACAAATGCAATAAAACTTAATTTTAATGGGGTTAATAAATACACAATAAATGTAAAAGTTATAGATATTGACAGTAACATGGAAAATATATATACAATTAATATTTATCTTGGAATACCTGTGACACCAGAAGTAGACTTTGCTATTAATGAAGCCATTAAGCCTTATCAGTGGGTAATTGAAAATGGGCGATGGAGATATAATGATGGTGCTGGAAATTATGTGAAAAATACATGGATATATGATAAAAATTATCAAAAATATTTCTATTTTAATGATCGTGGATACATGGTTACAGGATGGTTTAATATGGATAATGGCAGCAGGTATTATTTTGATGCTCATGGTGCAAGGCAGACTGGATGGGTAAAAATTTCAGATTCATGGTATTATTTTAATGATATTGGGGTCATGAGGACAGGCTGGGTCTTCGATAAAGGAAAATGGTATTACCTAGATAAAAATGGGATGATGAAATGTGGATGGATTTATGACAGAGGAAACTGGTATTATCTCAATAGTGATGGAAGTATGAAAACAGGCTGGATAATTTATAAGAAACAGTATTACTATTTAACTGAAAATGGTAATGCTTATGCAGGATGGCTGTACTATAATAATAAATGGTACTATATGCAGCCTGAAACATGTGAAATGGTGTATGGCCAATGGCTTAAATATAAAGGAAGCTGGTATTATATAAATTATGATGGTACTATGAGAACTGGATGGCTGTATAAAGATAATAAATATTATTATCTTAATGAAACAGGCAGAATGAATACAGAAGATAAGGTTATTGATGGATACAGGTATCATTTTAACAGGGATGGTTCAGCAGATATCTAGATATTTTTGGAAAAAGACGGATAAAATATAAAGTTAAACAGGTTTTATTACGAAAAAGTACTTAATGATGGAAAAAAATATGTATAATATAATAAGAGATAACAATATATTATAATTATTATTTTGTGAAAATATATTTATGGGAGGATGAATTATCATTATGAAAAGCAGAGTAAGCTTAAGAAAAATTATTTCATATTTTTTAATGTTTTCTTTAATATTTTCTATGGTTCAGTTAGGAAGTATCAAGAATGTACAAGCTGAAACTTCACTTATTGAAGAAGTTACAATAAGGAAGGGCGGCAGAGAATTATATGTAGATAAGGTTGCTGGAAAATATGTTGTTGATTATATTGATACAACAGTATCAAACAATTATGAAATTACAGCAAATACAGGATGGAAAATAACTGATATTTCAAGTGATGACACGGAAATGGAAAAAAATATTACAAAAGTAGATGGAAAAGATAAATATACTTTTAATGTAGGAAAAACACAGGGATCATTTAATTTTGTAATTGAAGTTGAATCAGATGATGGAAAAACTAAAAACACATATACTGTAAAAATGAGTTATAGTGCAAATGAATCCTTACAATTTAGTAAAATAGTAGTAAGTGATGCTGCCAATGTATTAAATAACCGAACAATAAATTATAATGATTATGATGAAGACGGCAACTACAAAACAACTGTTGGTAAAAATACAGAAAATGCAAAAATTGAAGTTTATGACAGTAATGGAAATGTAATTTCAAAGAATATTACTTATAATGGTTCTTCAAATAGTACAGTGCCAATAACTGGTGGTGATAATCAAGTTACAATATCTGTTACTAATGGTACAACAACAGTAAGCTATAATCTGATAATTACAAAACAGGGAGAGGCACTGCTTAAATCATTAGTACCTTCTGCTGGAAGCTTATCACCTTCTTTTGAAACTGATGTGTTTGATTATGAGGTTGCTGTAGCTGCTAATGTTGAAAAGATAGCATTTACTCCAACATCAGTAGATAATTCATCAACAATAACTGTAGATGATGTTACTGTAAAAAGTGGAAGAAAAAGTCCCGATATTTCTTTACGTGAAGGAAGCAACAGAATTAAAATAATTGTTTCAACTGCTGAAGGGGATATGCAGACTTATACAGTAAAAGTAATCAGAGCAGAAAAAGAGACAAGCAATTACTTAAAAACCTTAACTTTAAGTGAAGGTAAAATAGACCCTTCATTTAATAAAGAACTTACAGAATATAATGTAAGTGTTGAAAATGATGTATCATCAATATATGTTACACCAACAGCAGAGTTTCCAGATGATGTTACAATAAAAGTAAATGGAGATAAGGTAAACAGCGGAGTTCCATCTAAATATATAAATTTGGATGAAGGTCCTAATACCATTACTATTAAAGTAACAGATGAAGATAATGATTCAACTACTTATATATTAAAAGTAAGCAGAAAATATAGTGAAGATAATGTAAATTTAAGTTCATTATCATTAACATCAGGAAAATTATCTCCTTTATTTGACCCGGAAACATATCTTTATAGTGCAAAAGTTGACAGAGTTACTGAAGATGTAAGAGTAAAATTTGAATGTCAGAATGAAGATGCTCAGGTATTTATAAATGATAAAGAATATAAAAGCGGGCAGCAGTCAGATAAAATAAAGCTTAATATTGGAGCTAATCTTATTACATTAAAGGTTGTGGCTGAAGATGGAAAAACAACAACAACTTACAAAATAAGTGTTATCAGAGGCGAAATAGAAGGTAAAAATGACTGGGTTCTTGTGGCTGGAAACTGGACATTCTATGATGGATATGGAAACCAGATAAAGAATGACTGGGTTAAGTATGATAATCAATGGTATAGATTAGATGTTAATGGTCATTTGGTAACAGGCTGGTTTAAAGAAGATACTGACTGGTATTTCTTAAGAGAAGATGGAAGAATGTTAACTGGATGGTATTATGAAAAAGGATACTGGTACTATTTCCATGAAAATGGTAAAATGGCATACAATAAATGGTACTATTTAGATGGACATAAATATTATTTTAATGAACTTGGTCAAATGCAAACAGGCTGGGTAATTTATGGCGGACACTGGTATTATTTCAATAAGAATGGTGTTATGCAGAAAGGCTGGATTACTTATGATAAAAATAAATACTATTTAAATGATGATGGAACCATGAGAAATGGATGGCTGTTTACAGGAAAGGTATGGTACTATTTAGACTCTACAGGTAAACTTGTTCAAGGATGGCAGACAATTAATGGAAAGAAATATTATTTTGATTCTAAGGGTGTTATGAGAACAGGTATGATGTTCTTGGATGGAAGATGGATAAATTTGAATAATCTTTAATAAAATTTATGGAGGGCAGGAATAATGAAATACAAATTTATTAAGCAGCTGATTGCTGCTGGTATTGTAGCAAGCAGTGTGTTTTCTATATATCCGGAAAAAGCTGAAGCAGCTGGACAAAAGTGGCTGAACCGTGATAATAAATGGTACTGCTATTTGGGAAATCAGCTTCAAAAAGGGTGGTTTGTATCAAACGGCAGATGGTATTATGCAGACAGTAATGGTATTATGCAGACTGGTGTAATCCAAATAGATGGAAAAATTTATGTCTTTTCTGATACTGGAGAGATGCAGACAGGAAGTACTATAATAAATGGAGTTGTATATCCAATAAATGAAGAAGGATATATATCAGGAAGTACATTGCCAGTTCCATCTAAGACATTTGACTGGAATGTTACAAATGAAAATGTATCACATAGCGGCAATATAGTTGATAATTCAAAGAATACACATGCTGATACTCCTTATACTGCATATGATCCATTGGCACCTAAAGAAACCTTCCAGGTTACATTTAAGGATGATGAAGGTGAAGAACTTAAAATCAAAAATGTTAAGGATGGCGACACAATCAAATTATATGAACCTGAAAGACGCGGCTACAGATTTGTTGAGTGGAATACTAAGAAAAATGGTAATGGTAAGTCTTATGAGGCAGATGATGAATACAAGGTTGAAAAGAATATTACATTATATGCTATCTTTGAAGAGATTGATGCTTCTGATGAGGATGCAGAAGAATTAGGCTTAGTAAAAGTAACTGACATTACTATTTCTACTAGTGGAAATTCTAGAGAAATTAATACTGATAATGGAACATTAGAATTCAGTGTGGAAGTATTACCAGTAAATGCTGATAATGATGATGTAATATGGTCTGTAACTAATGAAACAGGTAAGGCTAAGATAAGCAGCAGTGGTACATTAACTGCAGAAGCAGATGGTACTGTAGTTGTTAAGGCAACAGCAGAAGATGGCTCAGGTGTTCAGGATACAATGAGAATTACAATAACTAATCAAACTGCTGAGGAAGAATCAGGTTCAGGAAGCGGATCAGGCTCTGGAAGTGGTTCAGGTTCAGGAAGCGGATCAGGTTCTGGAATTGTAAATGAAGATAATTTACCAGTAATAACTGGACAGGATAAAGTAATATTATCATCTGGAGATAGCCTTCCAGCTGGAAACTATGGAACAATAAGATTAACTTGTAATAAAACTATAGAAGGAATTAAGGCAGATACTTTAATAGTTAATGGTGGTAGTTATATTAAATTAAAGAACTGTCAGATTAATCACCTTGAAATCTTGAAACCAGATGCAAACTGTACAGTAATTCTGGATGATTCTACTGCATACTATACAAATATAAGCAAGAGTGTAACATTACAAGGCTCATCTTATAAAGTAGTCAACATAAATACTGATAATGTTGTAACTATAGGAAAAACAGCAGACATAAAGCAGCTTAACATTAATGAATTAAGATCTAAGGTTAAGGTAGATGGTACTGTAAGTGAGTTAAATGTAAATGCAGAAGCAGATAAATCTACAATTCAAGGTACTGGTACTATTGATAAGTTAAATAATAAAGCTAATACAATTACATTAAATATTACTGAGCCAGGAAGTATTGGAACTATAACTGGTAATGGATCTAATACTGAAGGTGTTGATATTCTTCAAGAAGCTAAGAAATTACAGGAATTGACAGATAAAGTAGAAGAAATTGAAAAAGCAAATGAGCAGATTTCTACAAGTGATGCAGTTTACTTAGAGGTTAAAGCATGGGCAGAAAAAACAAATACTCATTATCAGACTGATTGGGAAGATTTATTGTTCAGATTAGATAATCTTAATAATAAATTAAGTAATGAGGTGGCTCTTCAAAAGGCAATTAAATATGTAGCAGCAGCAGAAAAATATGTAGAGATAAATCCTGCATGTATGACAGAAGCAAATGGAAGAATATTTGTTAAGGTTCCTGATTCTGGAAGTAATGTTCTTGTATTAGTTGGAAATGGTCAGAATGCTTCTGGTTATGAATCATATACTACAAGCAAATTTGAAGAATATAAACAAAAAGCTGAAAACAGCATAAAAGATTTAGATTCTGGTATATATCAAAAATCAAGTCTTCAAAACAGATATGACAGAATTAAGTCAACTGTACAATCATATGGCTATTTATTAGATGCAGTTGATAAAATAAGTAATGGAAATGCCTTAACAATGGATGATTATAAGAACTTAGGAATTAATGATGTAAATACTACAGAAAGTGTTAATGTTATTAATAAATATGTAATGGAATTAAAGGATAACTCTGAATTTAATAATATAGCAGCCTTAAAAGATACGGCACAAAATCTTTCAGCAGCAGATGCCCTTATTAATCAATTGGATAATGATAAGAGATTAATAATTAATAAATCTAATGTAGCTAAAAATTATATAGCTATTAGAGATACAATAAATTCAGATCTTGCAAGTGCAGAAAATCAGAACCAATCATTAAAAACAAAAGCAGATGTATTTACTATGACAGAACTTTCTACATTTAAGAGTACTTTGGATAATATTAATAAAAATATAGAAGTTTTAAGATTACAAGGATTAACTGAAGGCAGTGTAGAGCTGTTAAATGATGAACAGAAGACTAAATTAGAAGGATATACAGCAGATTTAGGTTTATATACAGCTAAATATTTCAATAAAGTATTTAATGATTCTTTCTATGGAAGCACAGTATGTAGTATTTCAGCATCAGGAGATACAATAAATGTGGATTTAACTAAGAATGTAAAGCCAGGACTTCAACAGTCTACTATTACTGAAATTACTGAGAATTATAATAATCTTATAAATGGTGAAAATTCTTATTATAAAACTGCATTAAAAGCTAAATTTGGAAGTGAAGATATATTTACAAAATATAATAGTCTTTTTGCTGATGTAAATGCTAAGTATGCTGAAAAGGAAGAAGCTATAGCAGCATTTTTAGGACATGTAAAAATTGCAGATAATACAGCAATGAAAAATGCAGATAATATATCATTTACAGGAAGAATACAATTCCAGACCAGCGGATATACTTTTGGACCTGGTAATACAATAACTCCATCAATAGAAAATGCAGTTATTGATACATCAGGAGGCACAGCTGAAGCAAGAATTACAGTATCAATTAATGCTAATGCAGCCAGTGGATATATTATAAATCCGATAGATGCAGGAGAACTTAATTCTCTTCCTGTAAAGGTAGCAACAATAACATGGCCGGTAGAAGCTACAGAAACAACTGCAGCAGTACCAGGAAGCATAAACTTTGATTATTCAGGTATTCAAAAAGAATTTACAGTAACAAAAGAAACATATACACATACATTTAGAGCTGATATAGTTAAATCACAAGATGGAAACAATAAGTATATTTGTACTGTTACTGTTACACTTATAAATTAATAGTTATAAATAAAGAGGAGCTGTTGCATTAATTTGCAGCAGTTCTCTTTGTTTTTAAACTAAAAACTAAGAACTAAGAACTAAGAGTTAAGGATGAAAAGCCTATGGCTTTTCTGAAATTATAATTTAAAACAGCTGTGCTGTTTTTTCATTAACTCTTACCTTTTACTTCTTACTTCTTAGTTAAACAAAGGGTAAGTAATAATTTACAAATTATAAATTACAATGTACAATAAATAGGGAATAAAACTAAGAGCTAAGAACTAAAAACTAAGAACTAAAAACTAAGAACTAAGAGTTAAGGATAAAAAGCCTAAAGGCTTTTCTGTAAATTATAATTCAAAACAGCTTTGATGTTTTTTTCCTTAACTCTTAGCTTTTAGTTCTTACTTCTTAGTTATAAAAAATAAGGAGGAAATTTTTGTGTCAGATTATAAAAGTGAAATAGAAAAAAGAAGAACCTTTGCAATTATTTCTCACCC